>JBBJJH010000011.1 GCA_037623315.1 Halanaerobiaceae bacterium ANBcell28 | reverse complement strand
ATCTCCACCCAATACAGTAGCTTGTATGGAGTTTTCTTGGCTGTCTTAGATAAATCTCAAGAACTTTAGTTATAAGAGCTTTCCCAATATTCTTGCCTTGATGATCTGGATGAACAGCTACCCAATGAACCCTCTGAAATTCTTTTCCAAAATGATTTCCATGCCATAAAAAAGCAGTAGCTACAATATTCTCATTGCTTTTAAATTAATCAATATTTTTTGATTCTATTATTTTAATTTACGATATTTCAATAATTCCTACATTTTCTTATAGTTAACATACCCTGTAATTAACGGAGATTATAATAATCATAAGCCGACTTTTTCCTAATTTTAGAAAGAAATATACATTTGAGAATAATAAAAATAGACCTTATTCTTATTAATAAATTAAACACCCAAAAAGGTGCTTAATTTATTAATATTTAATTACTATACATTTTTTAGCTATTTCAACTTTTATAATATTATTTATATCATTCATAAAGTTCATCTAAACCCAGACTGCGTATATTTCCTTATCTTTTAACTTGATTCTTTCCTGTTTATATTCTTTGTTCTGATTAAAATCAAAACATAACAAATATCCTTTATCAACATTCTGTCTCTCTAAATAATCCGACAACTGTTCCAGACCTTTTTGATGATATTTCTCTCCACGCCAGACTTTCAATTCCACTATATGCTTTTTATCAAGATAGGTAATTACTACGTCTAATCTTTTTTCCTGAGATGTCTGTACTTCTTTAAAATCAAAGCCTTTACCATTTATAATTGGTTTTATAAAAGCAAGAAATACTAAACGCCCATTTCTCTCCAAAAATTCTATATCTTTATCACTATATTCTTCTTTAATAAAGAGCTGAAATTTTTCAAGAACTTTTTCAAAGTCCAGATAACCCTCATCTGTAAGAAAATTATCTGTGTAGTTATAGAAATTCATATCAATATTAGTCTCAATTTTTGATATCATATAATTATAAATCCTTTGTTCATATATCCTGTTATGAATCTTTAAAAAACCATTATCGTTATCAAAAATTCCATATAATACACCTTTTTCAATTACAGGATTATCAATATTATATGCTTTACTTAAACCTTCAACTATTAAATCATATACTAATTCGTATAAATCTTGATTGTTTTCCAGATTTTTTATTAGACTATCAAAGTTTACACTGCTAATATTCAATATAATTTTAACAGCCTTTTCAATATCTTTTTCTGTCCATAACTTTTTGTCTTTATTTATAATCTTTTCATCTATTATTTGGCAGAGTTTACTGACCAAATATGGATAACCAGAAGTATAGTAATATAGCTTATCAGCTATTTTAGGTACGTTTATTTTAAAAGTATTTTCTTTCTGGTATGATTTTAACATTGTAGCTATTTCTTTAGGATTAAAATCCATCTCTATATCAAAATCAACAGCAATATTCCAGGGACTATTATATTTTTTTTCTTCATCATCCCTTAACTTTAGTTTTAGATTTTTAACATCGTAAATACCAGCTAAAATTACGCTATGAAAGGTTTTATCTTCATTTTGTTCTCTTAAAAGAAATTTATTGCGTAACATTGCAATAAAATCTAAAAACAGCTGATTATTACTGCTTTTATCCACTTCATCAATCATTAAAATAATTTTATAATTTGTACTTTGGGCAAAAGCCGTTAAAAGCCTGGATAAGCTCCTCATATTATTTGTTTTTCCTAAGCCTGCTTTTAATATATCAATAAGTTCATATTTTTTTTGTAATTCCAACTTTTCCATAATAGCTAATATAAACTCTTCTATAAAAAGAGATTGGTTTTTATATATTTCTTTATCAAACCCTTCAAAGCTCAATTTTATTACAAGATAATTCTTTTTCTCCAGCCTTTTTGACAATAAATACATGGTTGTAGTTTTACCGTACTGTCTTGGTCTATTAATAGTAAAATATTTTCCTCTCTCAACTAAGCTTTCAAGTTGATCCAGTTTATTACTTATATCAACCATATAATGTTTTTTTGGAATACATACACCAGTAGTATTAAACTCTTTCATTATGCACCCACCTTTCTAGCTTGATTTTTTTCAGAGCAGTTCCTATATGTTATTTATATTATATTATTTATATTATAACCATACTGAGGAATCAAGAAACTAAATACTTGCTAAAGCTTTTCTATTCTTTGTATATAAATACATTTCTATATAAAAATCATAATACCTTTAAAGTAATCTTATTTCATATATCAAAAAGCTACCTTTCACTCAAAGGTAGTCATAAAAGTTTATATTAAATGCTTCTGCTAATTCTATACCTTGTTCAAAAGATAATTGCATTCTATAATCAAAACCAAACTGTTCTATTTCACCCTATATTAACTTTAAGGTTAAAAATACTTTATCTAATTATATTCTACCATAATAATACAGATATACAAGCCTTATATATATTCCTCTAATGTTTGATATAGCTTGAGCTCTCCAGAACAAGCTAATCTTCATCAATTATAATATTATCTAAACCATTATCAATAAATTCATTGACATATAAATCATTTCTAACAAGTCTTTATATTCTTTTTCACTAAGTTTAATTTCCATTTACTCACCTCCAAATAAAGCAATGTTTTCTTAAATATACTTAAAAATCCAGTCTGCTCCCATTAACCCTCAACCATTCCTGCGTATCTTTATAATCGGGAATTATTGTCTCTACAATTTTCCAAAACCTTTGGAATGATTATTATACATTAAATGAGTAAGTTCGTGAACAACTATATAAGCCAACAATAGACATAGGTGCCATTACAATCTTTCAGTTAATATTGATATTACCTTTAGTGCTACAACTACTCCATATTTCTCACCCGAACTTTATTAGGTTTTACACCTATCTTAGTTTTATACTTATCTACTAGTTCTTGATTTTTTATTTCTGCATGTTTTCTATACCATTTTATTAATGCTTCTCTATTAGCTTCTATTCTATCTTCTTTATTTACATCTTCTAAACTAGCAAGAATCTGTATTATAAACTTTCCTTTATAGGAACCTCTTCTTTTATGAGTTCTAAAACACAATCTAAGCGACATAATACAGTCATAGGTAAATTATTAAGCATATTCTTACGAAACCTCCTTTCATACACTAAATATTTCTATATTAAAAAGTAAAAGTCCTTCACTTCGACATAAAATTATAAAATTTACTTTGTTTTAAAATAAAGTTTAATATTTCTATTAAATATGAATAACTACATTTTTATAAGAAAATAATATCCATATATATTCAAAATAAAGGAGCGTTTAAAAGATGAAAGTAATGGATTATATAGATAAGCTATCAGATACAGCAAAATCTGTTAACGAACTTCAAAAGGAAATAACAGTGCAGGAGGTATGGCATATTTGGGATACTCTAGTACAAAGATATGAAGTTATTGAAATCACTCAACTCTTGCATAATTTTGCAAAAGATGAAGACTTAAAGGCAGTTTTAACAAAAGGACTTGAAAAAGTCAAAAAACAGGCAAATAGAACTGAAAATTTTGCTAATAAATATGGTATACCTCTTCCCCCTAAAGCTCCAGAAGCTGTCACACAAACACATAATGTTGAAGAAATTACTGATAGATATATTTACAGAAGAGTTATGAGAGGAATACAGGCATTTTTGAATCTTCATATGGCAGGTTTTATTTCAGCCGAAACCCCTGAGCTAAGGGAACTATTTAAAGAAGTATTAATGGAAGAAATAAGTATATTTGATAATTATTTTGAATATGGAAAAATGAAGGGCTGGACTGTAGCGGCACCACGTTATAGAACATAATATTTTTAATAAATATAATCTATTAGGGTATTATAATCATAGCCAAACTAAAAAAAGGAGAATCTATATGAATTATAGTAAATTAAATGAATATTTATCTTAGCAATAGAAATTAGAAATTCAGCAGATAGTGCAGGCGACTTTGAGATTGTAGGCGTATTTGAAGATCATGTTGCAGGATATAGTAAGAACCTATGGTTCTTGAAATCTATGTTAGCTTAAGTTTAATCATCTTATACAAAATACAAGAGAAGAATCCCGTAGAAAGGGAATCTTCTCTTTTGATATTATTTTATCTCTATAGCTGAAAAATACTCAAAGTATGTCTTACATTACTTCACTTGATAATACTCCTGTAAAGCCTTTACAGCCTGCTTATTTGCCTTCAACTCTTCTATACCTTCGATAGCAGCCAGAGCTCCCTGAATTGTAGTTGCATGTGGTATATTCTTTGTCAGAGCCTCTCTTCTCATTTTTATCTCATCATCCAGTGCTCCCTTTCCTTCAGGATTGTTGATCAAAAACTGCAGCTGATTATTTTTCATATAATCCAGTATATCTGGTCTGCCTTCATCAATTTTAGGAACTGTCTTTATTTCAAGTCCATGTTCTCTTAAATATTGAGCTGTCCCTTTTGTGCCTAATAGTGAAAATCCCTGTTTGATAAATCGTTTGGCAATTTGGAGTAAATTAGACTTTTGTCTATCACTAACTGTAATTAATACATTACCCTCAAGTGGTAAAACTACACCTGCTGATAACTGTGCCTTGGCAAAAGCTAAACCAAAATTTTCATCAATACCCATTACTTCACCTGTGGAACGCATTTCCGGACCCAGAGCAATATCTACACCAGGAAATTTGTTAAAAGGAAAAACAGCTTCTTTAACTGCAATATATTCAGTCCTCTTGTATTCACTTATGTCTAAATTTACAATTTTTTCTCCTAACATTACTCTGGTGGCCATTTTAGCAAGGGACTTACCTATTGTCTTACTTACAAATGGTATAGTTCGAGAGGCCCTTGGATTCACTTCCAGTATAAATATTTCCTTGTCCTTAACTGCAAATTGAATATTTAATAATCCAAACACATCTAATTCCTTTGCTAGTTTCTTTGTCTGTATCTTTATCTCTTCAAGAATATCATCTGATAGACTATAAGGAGGCAAGGCACAAGCGCTATCACCTGAATGAACCCCGGCCATTTCTATATGCTCCATAATACCTCCTACAATACAGTTTTCACCATCTGCAAGAGCATCTACATCAACTTCAATAGCTGATTCCAGGAACCTGTCAATTAATATAGGATGTTCAGGAGATAAGTCAACAGCCTTTTCAATATAATCTTCCAGAGATGAACTATCGTAAACTACCTCCATAGCCCTTCCCCCTAGAACATATGAAGGTCTGACCAGAACCGGGTAGCCAATTCTTTCAGCAATTTCTTTTGCCTCTTGATATGAATATGCAATCCCATTGGCCGGTTGTTTTAAAGCTAATTTTTTAAGAATTTCAGAAAATTTTTCTCTATCCTCAGAAAGATCAATGCTTTTAGGAGAGGTACCTAGAACATTAATACCCTCTTTTTCAAGTGCAAAGGCCAATTTTAATGGTGTTTGTCCCCCAAATTGGAGGATAACACCATCTGGATCTTCTTTTTTACAAATACTCAGTACATCTTCTAAGGTAATTGCTTCAAAATATAGTTTATCAGAGCTATCATAATCAGTACTAACAGTTTCAGGATTACAGTTTACCATTATAACCTCTTTGCCTTCTTCTTTCAAAGAATAAGCCGCCTGCACACAGCAATAGTCAAATTCTATACCCTGTCCAATACGATTAGGGCCTCCACCTAAAATCATAATTTTGCTTTTCTCTGATCTATGACTTTCATCTGTAAAATCATAACTGGAATAATAGTAAGGAGTGTAAGCCTTAAATTCACCTGCACAGGTATCAACAAGTTTAAAAACAGCTCCTATTGCTGCTTTCTCTCTATATTCCCGAATTTGTTTTTCATCAGTCTTAAAAATATAGGCCAATTGTTTATCAGAAAAGCCATATTGTTTGGCCTGATAAAACAAATCCTCATCTATATTATCTAAACTATGTTTTCTTAATTCAAATTCCATTTCTAGTATTTCTTGCAAATTATAAAGAAACCATTTATCTATCTTTGTATATTTATATATATCATCAATATCCATGCCAATTAGCAAAGCATATCGCAAATAAAAAATACGCTGATTATTTGGCGTAATTAACTTAGCTTTGATATCATTGATCGTCTCTTCTACCTTAGAATACTCTTGCTTTGAATATCTATTTTTATCCTTAAACGCAAAAGCAATATTGCTTAATTCCTGATAACTATAGATATCTTTACCATCAGCACCCCAGCCATACCTATCCTGTTCCATAGAACGCAAAGCTTTCTGTAGTGATTCTTTAAAGCTTCTTCCAATACCCATTACTTCACCAACAGATTTCATTTGTGTTGTAAGTTCATTCTTTACTCCAGGAAATTTTTCAAAATCCCAGCGGGGTATTTTAGTGACTACATAATCAATGGCAGGTTCAAAACAAGTAGGGGTTTCATAAGTGATCTCATTGTCCAGTTCATCGAGCGTATAGCCTACAGCCAGCTTTGCAGCTATTTTTGCTATAGCAAATCCAGTAGCCTTGGAAGCTAGAGCAGATGAACGTGAGACCCGTGGATTCATTTCAATCACTACTCTACGACCATCCTCAGGATTAACAGCAAACTGAATATTAGACCCTCCTGTTTCTACTCCAACTTCACGGATAATCTTCAGGGCATCATTTCGCATATCCTGATATTCTCTATCAGACAATGTTTGTATTGGAGCAACAGTGATACTATCACCAGTATGGATACCCATAGGATCAAGATTCTCTATTGAACATACAATTACTACATTATCATTTTTGTCTCTCATTAATTCCAGTTCATATTCTTTCCATCCGATAATTGACTCTTCAATTAATATTTGATTGGTAGGGCTTAAAGATATACCACTACTGGCAATTTCCTTTAATTCTTCAACATTATAGGCAATTCCCCCACCAGAGCCCCCAAGAGTAAAAGAAGGTCTTATTATCAATGGATAAGAATGTTGATCTGCAAAAGCAAGGGCATCTTCTAATGTAGTAACATGAGCACTTTTCAATACTCCAACATCTATCTTATTCATCACATCTTTAAATAATTGACGATCTTCAGTTGTTTGAATTGCCTCAAAGTTTGCCCCGATTAATTCTACATTATATTTTTTCAACACAGCATTCTCATGAAGTGCTGAGGCAATATTAAGCCCGGTCTGCCCTCCTAAAGTGGGAAGTAAGGCATCCGGCCTTTCTTTGGCAATTATTTTTTCTACAATTCCTGGATCAATAGGTTCTATATATGTTTTGTCAGCCATTTCAGGATCTGTCATTATCGTAGCAGGATTACTATTAATTAAAACAATTTCATAACCCTCTTCTTTTAAAGCCTTACAGGCCTGAGAACCAGAATAATCAAATTCACAACCTTGGCCAATAACTATAGGTCCAGAACCAACAATCAATATTTTCTTTATATCAGTCCGTTTTGGCATCTTATCACATCCTTTTAGAATTAGCTTTTTTCTGTTGATGAAGCAATTACTATTATTCACTCATTAACTTTATAAAGTCCTCAAAAACATGCCTTGCATCGTGAGGACCAGGTCCAGCCTCAGGATGATATTGTAAAGAAAAACACTTTAGTCTAGGATGATTTAAACCTTCAATAGTATTATCATTTAGATTAATATGAGTAATCTCCAGGTCTTTTGGACAAGTATTCTCAACAAGATAATTTGTATTAATATTATTATGCTCTGCTAGATAATCTTTTTCTTCAGCAAATTTTACACAAAAACCATGATTCTGACTTGATATATCTACATGCTGTGTTTTCAAGTCTTTTACAGGATGATTAGCAGCTCTGTGACCGAATTTCAATTTATAGGTTTCTAAACCAAGTGACTGAGCCAGAATTTGATGTCCGAAACATATACCAAAAATCGGCTTTTTCCCCATGAGTTCTTTTACTGTTTCTACTGCATAGGGAACAGCAGCAGGATCGCCAGGGCCATTGGAAAGGAAGATTCCATCAGGATCTTTTTCCAATATTTTTTCTGCTGAGGTATCAGCAGGTACAACAGTTACCCGACAGTTATTTTTTTCAAGTTCTTTTAAGATACTTTTTTTAATACCATAATCAATAGCCAAAACATTATATTTACCATTTTCATTCCATGTATACTCATTTTTACAGCTAACTTTAGCTACCATATCTACACCAATAAGACCAGGATAAGAATTCACTTTTTCCTGTAAACTTTTTATATCATCATCAATAGTAGATATAATTGCTTTCATAGCACCTTTTTCTCTAATATGAAGTGTTAAAGCCCTAGTATCTATTCCTTCAATTCCTATAATATTGTATCTATTTAAAAAGCTTTTAAGACTCTCTACTGATTGCCAGTTAGATGGAAAATCACAATATTCACGAACTACAATTGCTTCCAGCTGTGGCCTACTTGATTCATTATCCTCAGTATTTATACCATAGTTACCTATATGAGGATAAGTCATTGTTACAATCTGCCCCTTATATGATGGATCAGTAATTATTTCCTGATAACCAGTCATACTTGTGTTAAAGACTAGTTCACCAAAGATTTCTCCACTACCAGCAAAAGTCTTACCCACAAGAGAAAATCCATCTTCAAGAACTAATATAGCTTTGATATTAAAACCCCCTTCAGAATACAAGTTTCAGTTTTTTCATTCGCTCCCTAAATTCCTGGATAATCTCTTTCTCTTCAAGCTCATCTTCAGCTGCAAAGGTTACAGAAAAACGTAAATATGAGCCAGCATCATCCCATGGAACTGTTGATACTCCAGCTTCTTTGATAAGATATGTTGAACATTCTTCTGCATTGTTAAATCTAATACCATCTTCAGTACCAAGAGGCATTTTAACATAGCTATAAAAAGAAGCCTTAGGCTTCCTAGCATCAAAGCCAATATCTTTCAAAGCATCAATTAATAGGTCAAATCTCCTTGAATATCTTTCTCGATTTACATCAATCAATTCTGGATGATCTAAAGCATATGCTGATGCTTTCTGAATAGCTCGAAACTGACCCGAGTCACTATTATCCTTAACTGTTCCATATCCTTTAATTGCTTTCTCATTTCCTACTACAAAGGCCATCCTCCAGCCAGTCATATTATATGATTTTGACATTGAGTGTACTTCAACTCCTACATCCATAGCACCTTCAACTGATAAAAAGCTCAGTGGAGAATAGCCATCAAAAGTCAGAGCTGAGTATGCAGCATCATGGATAACAAATATATTATTCTTTTTTGCAAAATCAACTACCTTCTCAAAGAATTCTTTGTTTGCCACCTGACCAATAGGATTATTGGGGTAACATATATATAAAAGTTTCGCTTTTTTTAATATCTCTTCAGGTATTTCAGTAAAATCAGGAAAGAAATTATTTTCTTCTTTTAAAGCTAAGTTATGAACTTCTCCTCCCAGAAATTTAGTATAAGTTGATGTGACAGGATAACCAGGAGAAGTGCTTAGTAAATAATCTCCTGGATTTATAAAGACAATTGGTAGCATAGCCAATATTGGCTTAGATCCAATACCATGAATTATCTGCTTTTCAGGATCTTTTATCTTTACACCATATACCTCTTCTAAAAATCTTCCTGCAGATTCCTGGAATTCCAATATACCATTATCAGCATAAAACCTATTTTCAGCTTTAGCTGCTTCTTCAGCAAGCACTTTCACTATAGATAAATCAGCTGGTTTATCAGGCTCTCCTACCCCCATATCTATTATTTCTCTATTAGGATTTTCCTTTAATGCAGCAATTTTTGCCCTTTTAATCTTCTCAAATTTATATATTTCTTTATCCTTGCCAAAGTTCAATCCACCTAAACGTTGAGCAATTTTATCATCTATAAACATTTTCTCCACTCCTTTATACTTCAAGCCATACACAACTCACTTTATATAAGCTTTCAAAAACCTCCAGTATAACTACAAATTAATATTTCTTATAATTTTGATAAAAACTCATCTACAGCCTTAGCTGCCTTGCGACCTTCATCAATAGCCCATACTACCAGACTCTGACCTCTTCTCATATCACCTGCAGCAAAAATACCGTCTATATTAGTAGAAAAATCACCATAGTCTGCTTTAACATTTGAGCGTTGATCCTGTTCCAATCCAATCTCTTCTATTAATGTTTTTTCGGGACCAATAAAACCCATTGCCAATAAGACAAGATCAGCCTTCCAGACCTTTTCTGTCCCTGGTATTTCTACAGGAATAAAACGTCCTGATTCATTTTTTTCCCACTTGATATTGACAGTGTGAACTTCCTGCAAATTACCCTGCTCATCTCCTTCGAATTTTTTGCTCATAATTTGATAATTGCGAGGATCTGAACCATATAAGCTAATAGCTTCTTCCTGACCATAGTCCACTTTTAAGGTTTTAGGCCATTCAGGCCAGGGATTATCTGCCTGACGTTCTTCAGCTGCCTGAGGCATGATCTCAAACTGGACCACACTTTCACAACCCTGTCTAATTGAAGTAGCAAGACAATCTGTTCCAGTATCTCCTCCACCAATAATTATCACCTTCTTATCCTTAGCACTTATATACTCATTACTTATATACTTAGAAGGAATTACTGAATCCAGTATCTTTTTCGTATTAGCCTTTAAAAAATCCATAGCAAAATGGACACCATTTAATTCTCTCCCAGGAAGATCTAAATCTCTTGGCTTAGTAGCTCCTCCACACAAGACAAGTGCATCATAGTCCTCTTTCAATTTAGAAAGAGATATATCTTTAGCAACCTCGGTATTGGTGATGAAATCAATTCCTTCTTCTTTCATCAAATCAATTCTTCGTTGTACTACTTTCACTTTATCAAGTTTCATATTAGGTATTCCATAGGTTAAAAGTCCACCTACTCTATCATCTCTTTCATAAACAGTTACATGATGTCCTTCTTTGTTTAATTGATCTGCACAGGCTAGGCCTGAGGGGCCAGAACCTACAATGGCCACATTTTTTCCTGTCCTATATATTGGTGGTTCTGCTTTAATCCAACCCTCTTTGAAAGCCTTTTCAATTATTTGATATTCATTGGCTTTAATTGTAACTGCGGGTTCGTTCATCCCTAGTGTACAGGAGCCTTCACAGGGGGCCGGGCAAACCCTGCCTGTGAACTCTGGAAAGTTGTTTGTCTTAAGCAACCTTTTTACTGCCTCCTGCCACAGTCCTCTATATATGAGATCATTCCATTCAGGGATTAGATTGTTAATAGGACAGCCAGATGTTAAAGCATTCAATTCTATACCACTATGACAAAAAGGTATGCCACATTCCATACATCTGGCACCCTGGATTTGAGAAGCCTCCATACTAAAAGGAAGCTTAAACTCCTGCCAGTTTTCTATTCTTTTTACAGGTGAAAGATCTTTGGGCAGTTCTCTCTGATATTCTATAAAGCCTCTAGTTTTTCCCATGATTCCATCCTCCCTTCCCTGGACTTCAATTCTCTTTTCTCTTTCGTATTTTTCTCAAAGGCTGATAAAATAGCCTGATTTTCCGCTAAACCCTGAGCTTTAAAGTCTTCAATTGTCTTAATCATACGTTTATATTCTACTGGTATTATCTTAATAAACTTATCCTGATATTGAATCCATTTATCAAGGATATTTTTTGCCTGTTTGCTATTAGTATATTTATAATGTTTCTCTATCATCTCTTTTAAAAGACTTATATCTTTTTCTTCCTCTAAAGATTCAAGATCAAGCAGAGGCTGTTTGCATTTTTCTCTAAAATCACCTTTTTCATCAAGGACATAAGCTACTCCACCAGACATACCTGCTGCAAAGTTACGACCTGTTTCTCCCAGTACTACAACAATCCCACCTGTCATATATTCACAGCCGTGATCACCAACTCCTTCTACCACAGCTTTAACTCCACTATTTCTTACACAAAATCTTTCTCCTGCCACACCCTGAATATAGGCTTCACCAGAGCTAGCTCCAAAAAGTGCTACATTCCCTGTGATAATATTCTCTTCAGGAAGGTAAGTTGAATTTTCAGCAACTTTGACTATTATTTTACCTCCTGATAATCCTTTTCCCAGGTAGTCATTGCTATCACCTTCAAGAGTTAAGCTTATACCTTTAGGTATAAATGCTGCAAAACTCTGGCCAGCACTTCCTTTGAAACTAAGATTAATAGTATCTTCAGCTAATCCTTCTTCACCATATCTCTTGCTAATTTCATTCCCCAGTACTGTTCCTACACCTCTATCTACATTATTAATATCTAATTCATAATTCACTTTTTCTCCATCGTCCAGAGCTGCCTTACACAAAGAAATAAGTTTTTTCATATCCATACTTTTATCTAAACCATGATCTTGTTCTTCCATCTTATATAGACCAATACTTGGATCTAGTTCAGGCTTATATAATATGGATTGAAAGTCAAGGTTTTTTGTTTTCCAGTGTTCAATACTTTCATCTCTCTTCAATTTATCTACCCGACCAATCATTTCATCAATAGTCCTGAAACCAAGTCTGGCCATCTCTTCTCGTAGTTCCTGAGCAATAAAACGCATGAAATTAACTACATTTTCAGCCTTACCCATAAATTTCTTTCTAAGTTCAGGGTTTTGAGTAGCAACTCCAACAGGACAGGTATCCAGATTACAAACCCTCATCATTACACAACCCATCACTACCAGTGGAGCTGTAGCAAAACCATACTCTTCTGCTCCCAACAAAGCTGCGATTGCCAGATCTTTTCCTGTCATTAACTTTCCATCTGTTTCAAGCTTTACCCGACTGCGTAAATTATTCAAAAGCAAAGTCTGGTGGGTTTCAGCCAGCCCCAATTCCCATGGTAAGCCAGCATGCTTGATGCTAGTACGTGGAGATGCACCGGTTCCACCATCATAGCCACTGATCAAAATCACATCTGCCTTACCCTTAGCAACACCAGCTGCAATTGTGCCAACACCCATCTCAGATACCAATTTCACATTTATACTAGCATTTCTATTAGCGCTCTTTAAATCATATATGAGTTCAGAGAGATCTTCAATAGAGTAAATATCATGATGTGGTGGAGGTGAAACCAAAGAAACACCTGCTGTTGTTCCTCTTACTTTAGCTATCCAGGGATATACTTTCTTTCCAGGTAAGTGACCCCCTTCCCCTGGTTTTGCCCCTTGAGCCATTTTGATTTGTATCTCTCTGGCATTCGTCAGATAGTTGGCTGTGACACCAAACCTGGCTGAAGCAACCTGCTTAATAGCACTTGCTCTGGAGTCGCCATTTTCATCAAGGAAAAAGCGTTGAGGATCTTCACCGCCTTCACCTGAGTTACTTTTACCTCCAATACGATTCATAGCAATTGCCAGAGTTTCATGTGCTTCTTTACTAATAGAGCCATATGACATTGCTCCAGTTTTAAACCTTTTGCAAATAGAGTCAACTGATTCTACTTCTTCCAAGGGTATTGCCTCTTGATCATAATCAAGGCGAAAAAGTCCACGAATTGTAAGCTTTTTTTCATTTTGATCATTTATTAATGAAGAGTACTTTTTAAATATCTGATAATCATTTTCTCTCGTTGCCTTTTGTAATAAATAAATACTTTCAGGATTATATAAATGTTCTTCCCCATCTTTACGCCAGCTAAAATTATTTCCAGAATCTAATACATCATATTCCGAGTCATTTTTCTTAAAAGCCTTTTCATGTTTCATAATTGCTTCAAGAGCTATTTCTTCAATACCAATTCCATTAATCCTGGAGGGGGTTCCTGTAAAGTATCTATCGATTATTCCCTTGTTTAAACCTATAGCTTCAAAAATTTGGGCACCTCGATAGCTTTGAATTGTAGAAATACCCATCTTGGCCATTACTTTAACTATACCTTTTGTAGCTGCCTTTATATAATTTTCAATAGCCTTATCAAGACTTATATCTAGCAATAAACCTTCATTAATTGTATTTTCCAGTGACTGATAAGCCAGATATGGATAGATAGCCTCAACACCAAAACCAAGAACTAAGGAAAAATGATGAACTTCACGAGGCTCCCCTGACTCAAGAACTAGACTTACAGAAGTACGTTTACCAGTCCTTATTAAGTGGTGATGAAGACCTGATACAGCCAATAAAGCTGGTATAGCTGCTTTATCTTTATTTAGTCCCTTGTCAGACAATATTAGGATATTAACTCCTTCATCAATCAGACTATCTGCCTTAGCAAAAAGTCTATCCATTGACCTTTCAAGAGAATTTTCTTCATTTATATCAAACAAGATCTTAATTCTTCTAGACTTAAAACCTTTACGATTTATACCATCTAGTTTAGCAAATTGCTTTTCATCCAAAATAGGTGAACTAATACAAATTTGACGACAGCTTTCTGCCTGAGGATCTACTAAATTCCTTTCAGAGCCTAAATAAGTTCTAGTAGCAGTTACAATCTCTTCTCTAATTGAATCTATAGGTGGATTTGTAACCTGAGCAAATAGTTGCTTGAAATAATTGTATAGCAATTGAGGCTGTTCTGATAAAACCGCCAGTGATGCATCATATCCCATTGACCCTATCGGCTCTTTAGCATCTTTCGCCATAGGAATTATAGTTTTTCTAATATCTTCATAGGTATAGCCAAAAGCCTTTTGTTTTTGCAAAAGCTTAATTTCTTCTCTATTATTCAATTGCTTTTCAGCTTCTGACTTTTCCTGAGCCAGGCTAATATTAGATAGACTATCTATATCAAGCAGATTTTCATCTAAGAATTTACGATATGGTTTTTCAGCAGCCATATCTTCTTTTAATTGATGATCATTAATTATCTTTCCTTTATTAGTATCAATCAACAGTATTCTACCAGGTTCTAATCTCTGCTTTTCTAAGATTCTTTCTTCTGGGATATCTATTACACCAACTTCTGAAGCCAGTATCACAAGATCATCCTTTGTAACATAATAACGTGAAGGCCTTAAACCATTTCTATCTAATACTGCTCCAACCTTTTCACCATCAGTAAAAGCCATGGCTGCCGGTCCATCCCAGGGCTCCATTAAACAACTGTGATATTCATAAAAGTCTTTCTTACTCTGCTCTAAATTATGGTTATTTTCCCATGGTTCAGGTATCATCATCATTACAGAATGTGTCAAAGACCTACCTGTCAAAGTTAAAAATTCCAGGCAGTTATCAAACATTGCTGAATCACTACCATCAGGATTAATAATAGGGAATACCTTATTTATATCATCAGCAAAGACATCTGTCTTAATTAATGATTGACGTGCATTTAGCCAATTGACATTTCCCCTCATAGTATTAATCTCACCATTATGAATAATATATCTATTGGGATGAGCCCTTTCCCAACTAGGGAAGGTATTTGTACTGAACCTTGAATGAACCATTGCAATAGCTGTTTCTACGGTATTTTCACTTAAATCCGGAAAAAAATCTTCTAATTGCTCTGGCATTAACATCCCTTTATAAACTATTGTCTTGTGAGAAAGACTGGCAAAATAGACTTCACCATCATGTTCAGTCTTACGTATTTCATTTTCAATTCTTTTTCTTATTAAATATAGCTTTCTTGCAAATGACAGTTCATCTTTAATGTCACAGCTTTTCTCTATAAAAACCTGCTTCATATAAGGCATACAGGACAATGCTGATTCACCTATCTTATCTGGATAAAGTGGTACTGTCCTCCAAGCCAACAACTTCTGACCTTCTTCTTCTATAATATTTCCAATAAACTCTTCACATTGAAGACGCTTTTCTCTATCCTGGGGTAAAAATACCATACCTACTCCATAATCTCCTACAGCTGGTAATTTAAATCCAAGACTTTTAGATTCTTTTCTAAAAAATCTGTCTGGTATTTGTAACAAAATACCAGCTCCATCACCTGTATTTGCTTCTGAACCTGTAGCGCCTCTGTGAGATAGTCTTACTAAAACCTCCAGAGCCTGCTGAATTATTTTATGGGACTTTTCACCTTTGATATTTGTTACAAAACCCATGCCACAGGCATCATGTTCAAATCCTGGGTCATACAAACCTTGTTTTTTTGGTATATTAGTATATTTCATACTAACTCCTCCCTTCTCACTCAACAAATAAAGATACTAACAGAAATTTTTAGCTCTTTGTTCTAATTTAAGCTAAAATATTCAAAGCTAAAATAATAAAAATGATCTAAGCTTTGCTAATAGTATATTATAAAGATAAGAAAAGTAAATACAATTTTGCCTGTTAATCCCTGTATACAGGGATTTATAAGGAAGGTATTTGTAGTTTTGATTAGGTTGAGAATGATCTTTAATATAAAAAAATCCAGCAATGACGCTGGACCTATTAAGAGAGGATGAAGTGATTTTAAAAATGTTAATTATATATCTTCTCATAATCTTAAATAATCTCTTACTAATAAATAATTTTAACTCCTCTATTTTTTAATTCCTCTAATGTTATAAAATTATCTGACCCGTCTTCAAAATTTATATAATTTCCAGATAGATGAAGTTTTTCTAGATTAGAAAGATCACTTAAAACACTAATATCTTTTACTGGATTGAAAGCAAGTGATAAAAACTCAAGATTAACTAAGTTTTCTAAAGGACTTATATCCTCAATATTATTAAATTGTAGTACTAAATGTTTTAGTTTTTTTAAATTAATCAATGGTGTAATTTCTTGAATTCTATTCATATTTAGATTCAATCTTTCTAAATTTTCCAGCTTACTTAAAGCAGTGATATCTCCCATAAAATAATTACTCCCAAGGGTAAACTCTTCTAATTCATTCAATTCAAATAAGAAATTAATATCATCTAATGAAGTATTATGTAAATTTAATTTTCTTAAATAACTAAAATTACTTATTATGTTCACTGCTTCTACGTCCAAATTAATATTTCTAATATTTAATTCCCTTAAGTTATTGTTGTTTTTAATTGGAAATATATTTATATCTCTTGAATATCTATGAAGATCACCAATTGTTAAGACTTCAAGTTTCCTCATATTACTTAAAGGTTCAATACATTTAATAGGATTTTTACTAATATCAAGCTTTTTTAATTTAATAAAATACTCTAAGCCTTCAATTGACTTTATATTCTTATTAGATACATCTAATTCAAGTAATTTATCTGTATCTTCTATAGTTATTTTCCCAGTAGGTTTATTAATTTGAGAACGAATTGCTTTTTCTAGATTTTCATCTCTTATATAAATTACATTATTATCTTCATAAAAATTATTTGCCGCTTTTCTTTTCTCCTTGTCAATAAACATTATTTCCCCCTGCCCTTTTTCAAAGACAAAAGCTTTTTCCTTATCAGGAGACAAAAATATAGCTATTTCATTTACATAGTCAAAATGGTTTTTAAAATTCAAATCAATATTTATACCTTTAAGTACTATATCTTCCAGTGGTTCATAATCAGAAACCCTTAAAGTAAGTAAATCTACAAAAACTATTTCCTTTTTTTCATCTGAAATTTTATAACAATATAATAAGTCATTTGTTTTATCCTGTTCAAAGGGAAGTAATATATCTTCACTTACTAAATCGAATACTTCATTGGAAAAATCAAATGTATAAAGATAAGGTTTGCCTTTAGCATAGTATGTGAAAAAAAACCTGCATCCTTCTTTATTATAAAATACTTCTCCTGGTTCAATGTTAGAAATTATTTTCCTATGTATTTTATAATCAAAATAATAAGTATTTATACTATTTTCAGTTGAAAAAACTATTCCATTTTGACCTATATTACTTGCCATAAATAAATATTCAAGCTCATATGTATAACTATCCTTGTCAATTAAATTAAATATTTCTAACTTTCTATTATTCCCAAGAATAATTTTATACTCATCTAACCATTCTAAACTTTTTATATTATAATCAAACACAAATAATTTCACACTACTATCTAGACCTATAATATATAGTTCGGAATTAGTATATACTGCAACTTTTTCACTATCTGAACTCCAGGTTACACTAATATCTTTGACACTAGATTCTATATTCAAATCAAGTAAAACACTTTCTAAAGCCATAACTGTATTAGTTATGAATAATGTAAAAATTACAAATAATATTAGAAAAAATAATTTCATCTTATTTGACTCCCCCCTTGAAAATCTTTAACAAATAAGAATATATTCTGAATTATTATAGAGCAACTAAATAATATTACAACTTTTTAAGAATTGTAGCATTTTTATCATCAATAAAAATTACCCTTGTATAATCAGGTGAAATGTAAAGATAAATATATTTCTCTTCATCTGTTCTTATTAGGTGATCTCTTATATTAATGTCTAATTTATATTCATCTAATATTAATATCATGTTTTCTTGATATTTCATTAGTTCTAATGTATCAAGATCAATTTCTACTATGTCTTTTCTTAAACCTCCATAGTTCCACACATTTCCTGCATTAAAATAAGCTTTATTATTTTCTTTATCAAAAAAATACAAATCGTAAAAATCATACTTGTCTCGAATTCTTTTAAATGTCCAGCTATTAAAATCAAAAACATACATATATGATGTAAATCCAAAAGAACTAAAATAATCGTCAGCAATAAAAAATAATTTGCTTCCATCTTTATTATAAAAACTATTATATATATAATAAAATTCTAATAAAATATCCAATTCACCCGAATCGATATTTAATAACTTAATCATACTCTCTTCAGTTATAGCCAGTTCATTCCTATTGTGATTATAACTTATAGAATCAGGATTATATCCTTTAAATAATCTGTTATCAGATAATATAAAATCTATTATTTCAATTTTATTATTATAAGATATAACTAGACTATTATTATCCATCCATTCTAAATGGTCTCCATAATCACTAAACCCTCTTTGAAATACCTCTAATAGATCACCATATTTATCTATAATATATAGCTTTTCATTTACTATTATAGCAATTTTATCACTATTTGGGCTCCATTTTAAATAGTGATAACTAATATTATTTATATTGATATCTAATTCTAGCTGTATCACATCTTCACTGGTATATGTATCTGTTATACCAAAGAATAAAACTAAAATAATGATAATACAAATTTTTTTCATTATATGTCACCTACCAATAGAATTAAGCAAATCTAGAAACTAAAAGTTATTTTAAATCATGGATCATAAGATACTCTTCTTCCATTTCTTCCACTATATTAAAACCAAGTTTTTCATACATCTTAAATGCATAATTATCTTTTTGAACTGCCAGTGATGTATATAAAATCTTATAAAAGATGTATTTCAGTTTTTTTTATTGCTCTAATAATATAATTTAACATTAAATACCTCCTAATATATACAAAGTTTAGCCAAATCATTCACCTTCCTGTTGCTTATTAAAATCTAGCTGTAAGCTATCATTATAATTCTTTCTCTAGTATATATTTCCTGCTTTTTATTAAAAAATAGTATACTACAGACTGAAAGATTATTTCTATAGTCCACACATAAAATTATATAAAGAAAAGACTGTCGCTTTAACGACAGTCTTCATATATCACTTATTAATCTTTTTCATTCTATTACATCAATAATTATTAACCCCACACTTTAATACGATTTTCTCCTTTTTTTAAGTTAAGAATTGGCCCCACTACAGATTTTTCTTCTCTATTTTCTCCGGAGAAATCCTTATCAAGAATTATTTCACTTCCATCTGGATTTTCAAAATCAGCATCAGCAATTCTTACTTTTTTCAATGTTTTAGTACTTTGTATCTCTCCAGATATTTGTCCGAAATCCTCTGGAAGTTTGCAGGAAAGATAAACTTCATTCCCTTCTTCAATAATACTTAATTCTGGATCAAAATCATTTTCTATAATATTTTCACTTTCTCTATCAAAAGCAAGTGCTCCATTTAGATAAACATTTTTGTTTATATAAACAGGCTGACCTACATCCATAAATATCTCTACGTCACCATTTTTTTGATGTACTTTTTCAAGATATTCTTCAAATGAAGTAGTATAGCCGTCAAAATGGGCGGTACCAACAGCTACTCTGGATTCTTTATCAGGAGAAACAACACCTTCTATCGAATCACGACCAACAAATATATTATTATAATAACGATCATCTCCTCCAAGGACTACAGTAAAGCCTTTTATCTTTGTACTATGAGGAAGATGATATGGTGTTGAACGATTTAGAATTTTTCGCTGAACCATTTTACCATAAATTAAGTTATTAATATATGCCCCACCTTGTGCAAAATTATCCAGTGCATATTCAGAAGCCAGAATATTATTATCGACAATATAAGGACCATGACTAACTTCTATAAACATATCACGATTATTTTGATAATATAGATTACTGCTAATTCTGGTTCCCTGTGTTTGCCAGTCTAGCCATGTTCCTAAAGAACAATCATGAATACGATTATTACGTATTTGTATATCTATTGCTGCATGCAACTTGATACCTGCAATCTCATGGCCGTAGAATTCTCGCTTTAAGGCGATATTGTAGATATGATTATCATATATCTCGCTAAATACACAGCCAAGATGACCTACAATACCATTTTGACCACAATCATATATTTTATTATTTCGAATGATATGTGAGCCTATTTTGTCTTTATCCCAACCGGCATGACTAGCTGTAAACACAGATTCTATCTGATATTTATAGCCTGGTTTGTCCTGACGTTTTGAACGGAAATTATCACCTGTTGAAATTTCTTTACCAATACTTATTCCACTACATTTTGAATCATGTATGATATTATCTTCAATAATCCAGCCTTTACTCCAGTTTGGTCCCAATAATCCTGGCTGATCAGCTGTAGGTGGTGTCCAGGGAGTAGCTGCCTGGGCCATTTCAAAGCCTTTTACAGTAATATAATCTATCCCTGTTCTTGATGGATAAAAACAGGATTTTCTCACATTGATTTCCACTAATTCTTCATTAGGATTATATTCATGGAAGTTAGCATAGATTGTTGTGTTTTCATCATCAAGTTCTACAAACCAGAGATATTTTGTTTGCTCTGGATTATGTACAGGAACAATCTTATCTGTCCAGTTATCCAATACTTCATTTTTAATTTCAGGATCTCGTAAATCTTCATATTGTCCTGCTTCATAAAAAGACATTCCATTTAAATAAACATCACCTAAGTGTTTTGGAAAACCGGTATCAGAATACAAAAGCCAGTCTCCGAAAATTTCTTCTTGATAAGGATTATAGTCTCCAAAAAAATTATTGGGTAAAACTATTTTCCAAATGCCATCTTCTACATTTTCCCAGTTTTGGATTCTTTCAGAACCTTTAATAACTACTTTTTCTCCATCAGCAGCTTGATAAGTAATTCTTCTAGTATTACTCAAGCCTGAATTTACAGGTTTCACCCATTCCCTATATTCTCCTTCATGGACAACAACTGTATCACCTGGCATAGCAAGAGAAGCTGCCTTGTTGATTGTTAAGAAGGGATCTCCTTTTGTTCCCTTCCCAAGATCTGTACCATTTTTAGCTACATGATATGTGCAAGTCATTTCTTTTCCTCCTCATATAAGTTTATATAATATATTGTTTCGCTAATTTTGTCTAATATCCTGTTTTTTTAAGAAGATTCACTAAAAAATTAGGTACTTATATCAAAAGCTGCTGTCATATGACAGCAGCTTTTCTAATTAGAACAAAGATGATTTTAATTAAAATCATCTTCTTTTTCAAATACAGACACTACACTTTCCCATGCACCTTTTATATGTTCTCTTGCCAAGTTTTGTGCTAATTCAGAATTACCTTCAGCAATTGCTTTTCCGATTGCCTTATGTTCATTTAAAGCCCTTTCCATACGCCCTTCTCTAGCCAAACTATTAGACCTAAATCTAGTCGCTTGTTCAAATAAACTGTCTAAAAATTTCTCTAGCCATTTATTTCCTGAAGCATCTTTTATTATCTGATGAAAAGCATTATCTATTATTATACATCTATCTAAATCATTTTTGTTGATACATTCTTTAATCTCATCAGAATATTCATTTAGCTTATCGATCTGTTTTTCTGTAATATTCTGAGCTGCTAGATATGCAGCTAAACTCTCTAACTCTACTCGAACTAGAAAAATATCATCAATTTCTTTTTTAGTACGAATACCACTGACAAAGACACCCTGCTGCGGAATTATATTAATCAATTCTTCTAATTCTAACATTCTAAATGCTTCTCTGACAGGTGTTCGACTAACATTTAATTGTTCGGCAATCTCAACTTCTGTTATTCTTTCTCCTGGAGCAATTTTAGCATTTAAAATTGCTTCTCTCAATACATTATAAACCTGTTTTCTCAATGGTTCATAACTATATGAATCTATTGCGGATAAATTCAATTCTTTTCCCATATTATTCACATCCTTAAATGGATTTTCACCTTACTTTATATTATAACATAATTATACGTATATTTTCCATAAAATATTTCTCTAATACCTGAAAATTATTTAGAATTTTTTGAAAGATGAAAATGACAATTTCTTAAATATATTAGCAAAAATTTATTCATTTTGGATATCTTTTATTGCATTAAGGAACTAATCTATTTCTATCCCTGGGAAAAAGTGTAGCTTCCCTGATATTGTCTAATCCACACAATTGCTTTGTAAGTCTTTCTAATCCTATAGCTAACCCACCATGAGGCGGCATTGCATATTTAAATATATCAAGATAAGACTCATATTCAGCAGGAACAAGTTGCTTTTCCTCCATTGCTTCTATTAATTGATCATAGAGATGTATCCTCTGGCCACCTGTAGTTACTTCTAGACCGCGAAACAAAAGATCAAAACTCTTTGTTGTTTCAGAATCTTCTTGATAACACATTGTATAAAAAGGTCTTTTACTTTTAGGAAAATCTGTGATAAATAAAAAATCCGAATCATATTTCTCTTTAGCCCACTTAGATAAAAGCCTTTCTCCTTCTGGATCAATATTTTTTACTAAAACCTTTTGATATTCTTCTTCTAATACTTTTTTAGCATCTTTAAAAGTTATTTCTGGTATCTTGATAGTAAGTTCAGGTATTTCCATTCCAAGAATTTCAAAGCCTTTCTTGCAGTTTACTTCTAATTCTTCAATAATATATTGCAATAATCTGTTTTCTAATTCCATCAGATCATGATGATCTTCAATATACGACATTTCAAAATCCAGACTCATATACTCATTGATATGTCTTGACGTATCATGTTTTTCAGCACGATAGGCTTTAGCAGTTTCAAAAACCCTTTCAAAATAACTACTTACCATCATTTGTTTATAAAATTGAGGACTTTGTGCTAAATATGCCTTTTGTTCAAAATACTCTACTTCAAATAAATCAGTTCCACCTTCAGTTCCAGAATGAACTAACTTCGGAGAAGATATTTCAATAAACTCGTTTTTAATGAGAAATTCTCTAAAGGCAGAAAGTATTTCTGATTGTATTTTAAAAACAGCTGATAATTTTTGGTTACGAAGGCTTAATGCCCTATGATCATAAACTATATCAGGGCTCACATCTTCAGATGCCCTTTTTATCTCAAATGGCAAATCAGCAACTGCTTGAGAAAGAATTTCTATACCATCTTTTTCAACATGCATCTCCACACCACGATAAGCCCTCTTTTCAATAATCACTTTACCTTTCAGGCTTATAACTGCTTCTTCCTTACAGGAATTCATTAAATCACCTTCATAAACCACCTGAATACATTCGCTTCTATCAGCCAGATCAATAAAACTAAGACTCCCATGACACCTTATCCTTTTTATTCTTCCCTGAATCATAATAATTTCTTCAGGATATTTTTTTGCGTCTTTGATTAATATTCTTTGCAAGAAGATCCCCTCCATGTAATTTTTTTATTAGACATATTAAGATATTATCATTTTCTGCATTATTATCATCATTATCATCTTCCATGGAGACCACCTCCTTATTTTTTAAGCAAACAGTGGATGGTTCTGCGTTTGCTTTTCCTTTAATCTTGCTAGAATTTTATATAAACAAAAAATCCCGTCTCCTGTAAGAGACGAGATTAACTCGCGGTACCACTCTAATTAACAATAAATGTTCACTTATTCAGTCACAAAATTTATGACCTATCCCTTTAACGGTGGAATCCGACTAAGTCTACTGATTTTCGAATTAGTAACTCCAGGGTGTTATTCAATAAAAATTAATCCATCGGGTTTCCAGCATCCCCGATTCTCTATAGGATAATCTATATTTACTTCTCCCTATCATTGTCTTTTTTCATCTTTTTATTGATATCTATATAATAGACTTTTCTGTTTGTATGTTTTAATTATCTTATAATATAGTATAACCCATTTTTCTGAAAAGTAAAGGGTTTTTTTCTTTATATCCCTGTATACAGTCTCTTTTCTTTGATTAGAAACTTAGATCAGGTTCTTATATAATACTAACTTTATATTCTTCTAACCAATAATTTAACTGTATCAAATAAGCAAACATCTGAGGTAAATTCATTAATTGCCCAAACCATGGTACATCTAATTCCTGACCTGAATTTATTATTTCTTTAACTTTATTACTATCTATTAAATCATGAATTGGAGCATTTCTATTAGCTATTATAGAAGATAATACTTCCTTACAGGCATTAAAATATTCTGGATTAAATGTTTTTGGATATGGATTTTTTGGTCTTGTTCTAACATCATCCCTAAGAATACCATCTAATGATGCTCGAAATATGCCCTTTCTCATATTTTGATGATTTTTCATCTCCCAGGGTATATTCCAGACATATTCTACTATGCGATGATCACAAAAAGGAACCCTTACTTCAAGGCCGGTATACATACTCATACGATCTTTACGATCAAGCAAGACAGGCATCCAGCGTGTAATATTCAGATAAAAAAGTTCCCTCATTCTAGCATTCTTTTCATCTTCACCGACCAGGATGGGTACTTCATCAAGGGCTTCCTGATATCTCATCTTCAGATACTCTTTAGCATTTATCTGATTTAATAAATCTGAGGAAAATAAAGATAGTTTAAAATCCAGTTTTCTAGCCCATGGGAAATTTTCACTTTCAATATCATCTTTCCTATAAAACCATGGATAGCCACCAAAAATCTCATCAGCACACTCTCCAGAAACTGCAACCGTAAAGTCTTTTTTGATCTCTTTACAAAACAAATATAAAGAAACATCTATATCTGCCATACCTGGTAAATCTCTTGCCAACATTCCCTCTCTTAATGTATCAGCTAATACTTGATTTGATAGTTTCACATTATGATGAAGCGTATTGGCATCAGAAGATATCATTTGAATCCACTTATTATCTGAATCTGTTTGGAAATCGTTCTTTTTAAAGTATTTATCATTACCTTCATAATCAACAGAATATGTATGCAACTTTATATTCTGTTTGTAGTGAAGATATTTTGCTGCCACTACTGTAATTGCACTTGAATCCAGTCCACCAGATAAAAGGGTACATATAGGAACATCAGATATTAACTGTCGATCAACAGTATCGATAAATAATTGTCTTAGTTTTAAGATAGTTGTAGATAAATCATCCTCATGGGGTTTACTCTCAAGAGTCCAATATTTTTCTTTCCTAAATCCATTATTATCAAATACAAGATAATGAGCTGCTTCTAACTCATCGATATCAGAAAAGACACCATGTCCTGGGGTCCTATTAGGGCCCATTACAAAAAGTTCTGCCAATCCTTCCTGATTTATAGTAGCATCTATCATTGGATTTTCAAGTAATGCCTTTATTTCAGAAGCAAATACTATTCTTTTTCCTTTCCTGGCATAAAATAAAGGTTTAACTCCAATTCTATCCCGAGCAATAAAAAGCTTCTGTTTCTTTTGATCCCATATTGCAAAGGCAAATATACCATTAAGTTTTTTTAGACACTCTTCTCCCCATTCAATATAGGAAGTCAATAAAACTTCTGTATCTGAATGAGATTTAAAATCATGACCTAATAAAATTAATTGATCTCGTAATTGATCTGTATTATATAATTCACCGTTGTAAATCAAGACATAGCGTTGACTTTGAGAAAATTTCTCCATAGGTTGTTTACCACCATCTGGATCAATAACAATCAACCGACGATGAACTAAAGCAGCATTTATATCATACCATTCTCCGCTTTCATCAGGTCCTCTATGTTCTAAGCTTTGATTCATTTTTCTTAAAACATCTTTTTCTCTATACATATTCTTTTGCCAATCAACCCAACCGGCTATTCCACACATAAAAATAATCCCTCCTAAATCAATATTAATTAAGAATCTTTTCCTAATGATTATTTCTAAAATCTTAAAACCGTTTTTTTAGCTAAATATATAATAGTGTATTGTTATTTTAAAAAATGTTGCAAAAAAAGGAGGAATTATATTAGTATACATGTATTTTAAACTTTTACTTTTCCCTCAAAAACTGTCTCTGCAGGACCTGTCATCCATACCTCTTTCCCGGACCATTCTATAAACAAATCTCCACCTGCTAGATGAACAAGAACTTCTTCGTTAAGCAAAGTATTTTTTATCCCGGCAACAACAGATGCACATGCTCCTGTACCACAGGCTAATGTTTCTCCTGCCCCTCTCTCCCAGACTTTCATATTGATTTCATTTCTATCTTTTATTTCTATAAATTCAACATTAGTTTTTTGAGGGAAAATCTTATGAGTTTCAATCCTTGGGCCAAGTTCTTTAATAGATATTTCATCTAAATCATCAAAAAAAATAATTGTATGAGGATTACCCATAGATACAAAATTTAATTTATAAATTTCTTCATCAATTTTCAAACTATAATTTGAAATAAAATCTTCTTCCTCTATTAATACAGGTATATTTTTCGCTTTAAATTCTGGAATTCCCATATTAACTTTAACCTGACTTTTATTTTCTTGATATGAAATCATTTCTGTTTTAATTATTCCAGCCTTTGTTTCAATAGTAAATTTATTCTTCTCGCTAAGATTCTTTTCCATGATATAGTGAGCAAAACATCGAATTCCATTACCACACATTTCTGCTTCACTACCATCGGAATTAAAAATTCTCATTTGATAGTCATTCTTCTTATAATCTGCAGGTAATACTAAAATGATTCCATCTCCACCAATTCCATAATTTCTATTACACAATTTTTTTGCTAAATAACTTAAGTCATTACAATTAAAACCTTTCTGATTTTTAGATAAATTGTTTATTATTATAAAATCATTACCAGCACCATGCATTTTTGTAAAATTTAAAGTCATATTTTTACACTCTCCCTTTTTAATAAAATTAGCTAATTATAGATTACATTATATTAATTTAAAAGTAAATTAAGTCAGAAGCTTATATACATGTATACATGATGTTATATTTTTATTTAAAATAGGGTTTTTCTTTAGAAAACCGTGCAAATCATAATAAGTATCTCTGTATCCAGGTACTTAAAAATCATCATTTTTTGTATTAAGCACCCCAATAATGCTGATATATCAGGACTTAAAGCTTAAAAGAAGCTGTATTTCTATACTCTTGACAAAAAGCAAAAAGATAACATATACTTGACACATAACTTATATAACTTTTAAAAGGGAGTGATTCATATGACAAAGTATTCAAAAGAAGATGTTTTAAAAATGGCCAAAGAGGAAAATGTTAAATTTATCAGAATGCAATTCACAGATATTCTCGGAACTGTAAAAAATGTGGCAATTACAATCGAACAATTAGAAGATGCTTTAAATAACAATATTATGTTTGATGGGTCTTCAATTGATGGTTTTACCCGTATTCAAGAATCTGATATGTATTTAAAAGCCGATCCTGATACATTTACAATATTTCCCTGGAGACCTGCCGAAGGAGGTAAAGTAGCTCGCTTAATTTGTGACGTTTATACTCCAGAGGGCGAACAGTTTAGTGGAGATCCGAGAAATGTTCTAAAAACTGTATTAGCTGAAGCAAAAGAAATGGGTTATGAAATGTTTGTAGGACCAGAACCAGAGTTTTTCTTATTTGAAAAAGATGAATATGGTAATCCAACTACAATCCCTCATGATGATGGCGGTTATTTTGATTTAGGTCCTCTTGATAAAGGAGAAAACACCAGGCGTGAAATAGTTTTAGCTTTGGAAGAAATGGGTTTTGAAGTTGAAGCTTCTCATCATGAAGTTGCACCAGGTCAGCATGAAATAGATTTCAAATACAAAGATGCTTTATCAACTGCTGACAATATTGCTACATTCAAGTTCGTAACAAAATCTTTAGCTCAATTAAATGGTATTTTTGCAACCTTTATGCCAAAACCAATTTTTGGCGAAAATGGTTCAGGGATGCATGTTCATCAATCCTTATATAAAGATGGGGAAAATGTTTTTTATGAGGAAAGCGACAAATTAGGTTTAAGTCAAACAGCATATTATTACATTGGAGGCCTGCTCAAACATGCTAAAGCGATAGCTGCTATAACTAATCCAAGTATTAACTCATACAAAAGGTTAGTTCCTGGTTACGAAGCTCCTGTATACCTGGCTTGGTCCAGTTCAAACCGTAGTGCTCTTATTAGAATCCCTGCTGCCCGTGGGAATGGTACTCGTGTAGAATTAAGAAATCCTGACCCAAGCGCTAACCCATATCTAGCTATTGCTGTAATGTTGAAAGCCGGACTAGATGGAATCAAAAACAAAATTCAACCACCAGCAGAAGTACTGGAAAACATCTACGACATGACAGCAGAACGAAAAGAAGAATTATCAATCGATAGTTTACCAGCTAATATTTTGGAGGCTATTGACGAATTACAAAAAGATGATATTATTAAAACTGCTCTGGGCAGCCATATCTACGAACATTTTATTACAGCAAAATCTATAGAATGGGATGCTTATAGAACTCAGGTTCACCAATGGGAACTTGATAACTATCTGACAAAATTTTAGATATTTCTATTTGATACCTTACCTCCTTAAAACCACCATTTTATATAAATACATTAATAGACTTTTCGAAAAGAACATTTGCTCATATGATGCAAATGTTCTTTTATTGAGCTCTCTTTTATTTTTCTCTCCAGATATCTTTTAATCAATATTTTCGTCATCTATTTGTACTAGTTCTGGAATAATTATATTTATATCTTCTTGAGAGTTCTTGTTACTGAGAAATAAAAAATAAGATATAGAACCTGCTAAAAACGAAGCCGCTCCTATTAACTCTATAGCCTCTTCTAGCATACTATCCATCAAGAAAAATCCAATATAGTTCCACCCTTCGCTAAGATTAATCATCTCCCAACTATGTGCTAGGCCCTCATCACCTAGAGCAAGCATCCAATTAAACATATTTTCTCCCAAGAAACCATAGAGATCTATACCTGTAGCAGTACCAAAAAAGGATAGACTAGTTGCCAGCGCATAAGAAACAAAAGCTATAATAAAGTATCTAGTACAACGACTGGATTCCTTAATAACATTCCTATATTTAACTACTGCAAATATAATAATAAATGCCAGTATACCAAAATAAATTAATTCACTTAGACTTCCCATAGGTCCCTGTATTGACTCTCTAAAAATAGCCTGTACAAAACTTCTAATGGTATGACGTGGGTCCCCGGCATCTTCAATCAGTAATAGTAAAAATCCTATCCCCATGATTCTCCAGAATTTATATGCATTAGTTCTGCTTTTATGTAATTTACCGGCAATAAAGATAGAAACAAAAGCTGAAGCTGCTAACAAAGACCATTGCATTAATTCAGCAATCCCACCATTACGATACCAGTTTTGAAATAATAGTGGACGATAATCATAGAAAAAATAACTATCATCTAAAGAAAAAAGATAATCCCGTAATCCAAAAATATTTCTCAAGTCAACCAGGTAAATTAAAATAAAAGATAATAATATAGATACTATAGCAAATCCTACAATTATTACAGGTAAACGCTCACATTTTGATTCATTTTGAATATTTTTCTGAAAATCTTCTCCATTAATTTTTTCATTACTCATATAAATCCTCCTTCTTATATGTTTTTAATTTTCATCTAATGGTTTAACCATTATCAAGCATGGATTATTTTCATCCCATATTTCTTTGAACTCTTCCAAAGGATAAAATCCAACACGATAATAAAAATTACGAGTACGATCATAATATTCATAGTTAGCAGACTCTCCCAGTGTTTTTACCATTAAAAGTTTGTAACTTTTTTCAATGGCAAATTCAACTGCTTTATTTAGCAAAGTTTTTCCCACACTATTTCCATGATATTCTTTTAAGACACCCAATACATAAATCTCTATAGTATAATCATTAATTCTTTTTAAGGCAATTAAACCTACTGCCTTCTCTTTGTCATATACTGAAAAGAAAATTTTATCATCTAGATTATTGGGATATTCCTTTCTTCCAGCCTCATCAAACCATTCTGGTAGCGCAAAAATTATTTTTTCTGTTATAGATTTTTTCTTTTTATTATCTCTCACTTCTTTTATTGAAAACATAAGTACCATTCCTTTCAATTGTATTTAGCACTTACTAATTTAATAAATAAAATCTTTGCCTAATATTGTTTATTATTATATCTTTTAAACCATTTGTTTTCAAGGATAAATCAATCTTTACATTTATGTTTATCACTTAAAAAAGTTATAATGAATAAGTAAAAACAATAGCAAGAGCTGTTTTAAACCATTTAAGCACAACAGGCTTAATCATTGCTATAACAAGGTTCTTCTTGGGTATACAGGTATATTAAACAAGACTGATCTAAGTATCCCTGTATATCTATTGACTTTACATAATTTAATGTATATGATATTTGTAAAGTTAACATAAAGCTAACACGAGAAGGGAGAAGATTATTATGAAAAAGAAAGTTTTCTTAGTTTTGTTTTTGTTGGGGGTATTAAGTAATATTGTTTTTGCAAGCGAACCCACAGCTTTAAGTAATCAAATTGCAATTGATACTATCTGGGTTTTGCTGGCTGCATTTTTAGTATTTTTTATGCAAGCCGGTTTTGCAATGGTAGAGGCTGGTTTCACCAGATCCAAAAATGCAGGTAACATCATCATGAAAAACTTGATGGATTTCTCTGCTGGATCACTAGTATATTGGGCAATAGGTTTCGCTATAATGTTTGGGGCAGGAAATGCTTTTATAGGTAGTAGTGGATTTTTTGTAACAGGAAGTTTTGCGCATTTGGGTTTAGATATTCCAATTATGGCTTTCTGGATTTTTCAAGCTGTCTTTGCCGCAACTGCAGCAACTATTGTATCTGGAGCCATGGCCGAAAGAACTAATTTCTCAGGGTATTTAATGTATAGTGTTGTAATTACAGGTTTTATCTATCCTGTTGTTGGCCACTGGATTTGGGGTGGCGGTTGGTTAGAAGGACTGGGCATGATTGACTTCGCAGGTTCAACAGTTGTTCATTCAGTTGGTGGTTGGGCAGCCTTAGCAGGCGCTATCGTATTAGGTCCTAGGATTGGTAAATATAATAAAGATGGTTCAGCTAATGCATTACCAGGTCATAACCTTTTAATGGCTGCACTCGGCGTCTTTATTCTCTGGTTTGGTTGGTTTGGCTTTAATCCTGGCAGTACATTATCAGGTACTGATTCAAGTATAGCCGCTATTGCAGCAACTACAAACCTAGCTGCAGCTGCAGGAGCTACCCTTTCTATGATAGTTAGTTGGATTAAATACGGCAAACCTGATGTCAGTATGACTCTTAATGGTGCTTTAGCTGGTCTAGTTGGTATTACGGCAGGTGCTGCTGATGTATCAAATCTTGGAGCAGTAATTATAGGAACAATAGCAGGTATCCTGGTAATCTATGCTGTAGAATTTTTTGACAAAATACATGTAGATGATCCAGTTGGAGCAATAGCTGTCCATGGTGTTTGTGGAGCATTTGGAACTTTAGCAGTTGGATTCCTTGCACTAGATGGTGGTCTTTTTTATGGAGGCGGACTATCACTAATAGGTATTCAATTAACAGGAGTCGTCTCCGTGTTCTTGTGGACTTTCCCATTAGCACTTATCTTATTTAAAGTAATTGACAGAATTGTAGGATTAAGGGTTTCTAAAGAACATGAATTAGAAGGACTTGACGCCTCAGAGCATGGTATTATTTCTTATCCTGACTTTATTCCTACTTCATCAAGCAAAGGAGGAGTATCATAATGAAAAAAATAGAAGCAATTATTAGACCTTCAAAGTTAGATATCTTAATTGACCGTCTTGAAAGCATTGGTATTACTGGCTTAAATATTTGCGAAGTAAAGGGTTACGGTACTCAAAAAGGCCATTCTGAAACATACCGTGGTGTAACTTATCATATTAGATTGAGAAATAAATTGAAACTAGAATTAGTAGTAAGCGATGAAAAAGAAGATGAAGTAATAGGTGTTATTACTGAATCTGCTTATACAGGTGATGTTGGCGATGGTAAAATCTTTATTTCTAATGTGGAAGATACTATCAGAATCAGAACTGGCGAAAGAGGTAATAAGGCTTTATAAAAAATAATAACAAAATATAAAAACTAATATAAAAGATCATATACAATATATATACCATTACAATGAAGATACAATAAGTAAAGAATAGTTTTTATATACTACTATACTAACATCCAAAGTTGAGTAAAAGGGGTCTCGCGACCCCTTTTACTCACAAATCCTTACGTTCCATAAGCAAGCATTGGGTCCTAACCCAAGCCATTCACCGATGGGTAGCAAAAACAAAGCTGTTAACTGGGATTAAGTTTGAATATATTAAGCCAAAATATACTTCCTAGAATTGTTCTAAATGTACTAAAGTAAAGAAATCTAATCAATCCTCGTTTCTAAGCTTAACAACGTGTGGAGAAAATATCAATCTTCACTTTTAACTTGTAGATTTTTCAAATAGTAATAATATGATATCCCTGCAGAAAAGAAGGATGCTGCTCCTATTAACTCGATTGCTTCTTCTACTAAACTATCCATTAAGAAAAAGCCTATATAATTCCAACCTTCCATAAAATTTATCATACTCCATCTGTGAATTAAAGCATCATCACCTAGAGCTAGAAGCCAATTATACATATTTCCACCAAGCCAGTGATACAAATCTATACCACTTGCTGTTCCAAAAAAAGACATAGTTGTAGCTAATGCATAAGAAAGAAAAGCTATTTTAAAATATCTCTTACAATTACTTGATTCTCCTAAAACAGACTTATATTTCACTATCGCATATATAATAATGAAAGCAAGTAAAGAAAAATAAATTAATTCTGTTAGACTACCCATAGGCCCTTGAACCGGTTCTTTAAATATAGCCTGAACAAAACTTCTAATTGTATGACGAGGGTCACCAGCATCTTCAATTAATAGAAGTAAAAAGGCAATACCCATAATACCCCAAAACTTATATGATATTTTTTTTGAATCATGTAATTTTCCTGCAATAAATACTGCCATAAAAGCTGCACCTGCTAAAAAGATCCATTGCATCATTTCAGCAATACCACCATTACGGTACCAATTTTGAAATACTAAAGGTCGATAATCATAAAAGAAATATTCAGGATCTAAAGAAAAGAGGTAATCTCTTAAACCAAAGGCATTCCTTAAATCAATTAAATAGATTAAAATAAAGGAAAATAAAATTGAAGCAATAGCTATTCCTAGAATATACTTTGGCAAACGCTTCAATATAGCTTCCTCTTCAATCCCTTCGTTTACATCTACTGCCAAGTTCTCTTGATCATTCATAAACATCATCTCCTTATTGCTAACCTCAGTCCGCTTAGACTGAGGTTGATTTAAAAGTTTATTCTAGAACTTCTACACCATTACTCTTAAGCATATCAATTATCCATCTGTTTTCTTCTATTTCATTCCCTCTTATAGTTAGTCTTCTTAAATTTTCAGAATTCAAGTTTTGCAAGCCATCTAAATCTGTTATTTGATTATTTCCTAAATTTAGATATTCTAAACTTCTTAGATCTGCATCCGCTAAACCATCTAGATCTTCTATGGCATTACTATGTAAATCTAGATTTTTTAAACTACTTAGATCTACATTTACTAAACCTTTTAAATCTTCTATGTTATTATAAGCTAACGATAGCTTTTTTAAATTACTTAGATCCCCATCAGCTAAACCATCTAGATCTTCTATGGCATTCAAATATAAATCTAGATTCTCTAAAACGCTTAGATCTAATTCCGATAGACCCGTTAGATCCGATATATCATTTCTAGTTAAATCAAGTTCTTGTACATCTTTAAAATCTGAAGGGAAAATATACCCTTCTTCTATGTCAATTATTTCCCGTAAAGCCTGTTCTAAATTTACATCCTTAAATTTAATTGGACTTTCAAAGATAGCTCCTATTTCTATATCACTTCTAATTGATATATCTTTTGGATTTTCATTTCCAGATAAGTCTCCAGACCAATTTAAGAATCCATAGTTATCATTTGAAGTAAGTTCAACTCTTACTTTCTCACCATAATCATATGAGTTTTTATTAGGTTGAAGACGTATTTCTCCTTTATTTTCTATATTTGCAAAGTCGATGGAAAACTCAGTTTGATAATCAACTGTAAAGGTTACATATCTATTCTCAATATTCACAATAGCTGTAGTATTTTTTGGATTGTATATACCTTTAATTCCTTCTATATCTTTATTAATAATATCTATAGTTAATTGATTCTGTCCATCTAACGAGAAATTCCTGCTAAGTGTACCGTTTTTATAATGATTTTCATTAAAATACAATTTTCCATCATCATATACAATAATAAATCTTTCTGCATGTTTTCTATCTTGAATCCCTTCTATTGTTATATAAGCTTCAAAGTCTTCTCTGTCAAATATACTATCATTTTCACAAGCTGTTATAAGAATCACTGTCGTAAGTATTACTAATAAGAGAAATAACAATATTGAATATTTTTTTGACATTATAATTTTCTCTCCTTTTCTGTATTTATATAATTTGTTGAAAACTCCAGCCTTTTGGGCTTGAGTTAATTTTAAGTATTGCATATTATATATTCACTATTGACTTAAAAATAGTTCAATCTATTAGTCATTTTCACTAGCATCACCATCATATATAACAACTATACCTCGCCTTATCAGCATTCCTATAACCCAATCTTCTTCAGTAATATTATTTCCTCTCAAATCAAGCTCTATCAAATTACTTAATCTATTATTATTATAAGCATCATCTATAGACGCTAAACTTGTTATTTTATTATTACTTAAATTAAGATATTCTATTTGTATAAAATTTGCGTCTTTTAAAACACTCAAATCTGATATTTTATTGTCTGATAAATCAAGACTTATTAAATTTTTTAAATCTACTTCTTCAAAAACTAATATATTTTCTATATTATTATTTGATAAATCAAGAGATTCTAAGTTTTCAAAATCAGCATTTTCAAATAAATAATGAATTTCTAGCCTATCCGAACCATTACTTGACAGATTAAGTACTTTCAAGTTAGAAAAACTAGCCAGCGGTAAATTAGTTAAATTTTGGTCATCGATTTGATTTTCTGACAGGTCCAGTATTTCTAAATTACTCACAATTTCATCGTTTAATCTCGGATTTGTTATTCCATTATTCGATATATCTAATTCTCTTAAATTGTTAAACCCTTGTTTTAAAGAACTATAATTAGCAACACTATTTCCTGAAAAATTTAGTGTTTTTAAGTTTTTAATACCTGCATTTACTAAGTCATCAATATTATTTTGTGGTATAGCATTATCTGATAAATCAAGAATTTCTAAGCTATTAAGTTGTGCATCTTTTAAATCACTTAAATCTATTTTATCATCCTCATTACCATTATTAGCTAAGTATAATTTTTTTAAATTTCTAAGATTGGCATTAGCTAAAGGTGTAAGGTTCGTTATCTTATTATTAGATAGGGAAAGAATTTCTAAACTATCGAACATTTTATCATTAATACCATCTAAAGTCTCAATTCCATTATCTGATAAATCAAGACTTTTTAAACTATTTAAATTAATTCCCTCTAAAGAAGATATATTATTATTGCTTAAATTAAGTACTTCAAGATTGTTAAGACCAAGATCTGCTAAATTACTTATATCTTCTATATCTTTACCTGATAAATCAAGTTCAGTTATTTCATTAAAATAAATTTGAAATATATGATCGTCATCATTTAATTCAAGTATTTCTCTTATAGCAGTCTCTAAATTTTCATCATTAATATTACTTGGTACATCAAAATATGCTTGTATATATAAATCTTTATCCACAGTAACTGTTACAGAATCATTTGTTCCATTCAAGTCGCCAGACCATTTAGCAAATTTGTAATCATCCATTAATTCAACTGTTATTCTTACTTCATCTCCATAAGTATAGTATTCTTGTTCTGGTTCAATTATAATTTTTCCCTTTCCTACTACACTTGTATTTATTTCAAAATCTGTTTTAAATTCAACGATTATATTTGCATTGCGTTCTTGAGGACTCACAGTAAAGGAATTACTTTTATCAACGCCACTTTTAATTATATAAATACCATCATCAAAGGCATCATCAATTGCCAGGTTTAATTGTGTTTCCCCCCTAAAAGGCTGATCCCAAATAAGTACACCATCATTATATTCTTCTTCTACAAATGTTTTTGTTATATTATCAGAATGATGAATTTTAAAACTAGAAACATGGTCTAATTTTTCTACTCCTTCAATTTTTATCAAAGCATCAAATCTCTCTTGTTCAAATATACTACCTTTATCACACGCTACCATAGAGATTACTATTATAAGTAATAGTATATAAATTGAAATTAATTTTAATTTCATTGCTAATCCCCCATTTATATTATAATTTTAAAAACAAATAATTTAATGTTATTTAAATTAAAAAAATTGACTACTAGAATTATATTTCTAAAACTTATACTCACCTAATAAACCAATTTCAAAACCACTAAAATCAACATCTCCTACACTAGCAAAGCGATAATTTCCTTTAATGGCTAAATTCATTTCATCTGTAACTCCAATATTTCCTTCCAAACCCAACTTAGCACCAGGTGCAAATGACCTGTAATTATCACCTACATCATTAATATTTGCCATATAAGATCCAAGTGCAGTATTTAATCTAAGATTATCAGTGATTTTATAATTCATAAATACTAATAATCCTGTATTTGAAGCAGTCACTTTCCTATCTAAATATAAATCATATGTGATAAACATATGCTCTAGTTCTATTCCTATAGCAAGAGTTTCATAAGATTCTGATGCACTTATATTAAAACTAATTCCCCCATCAACTGCACCACCCATAAACTTATTTAATTCTTCAAGTGAATATGTATTATAACTAATACCAGCTCTAATATTGAATGATTCATATGCCCCAATATTAAAACTCACAGCTTCAACAACACTAACATTTAAAAATAAAAAAATAAATAAAATACTAATTAATATCATTTTTTTCAAGTTAATCGCTCCTTATATGTAATATATTTATATTTTTATAAACAAAGGATAGTAACCTTTGTTCTATACAAAACTAACTATACAAATAACTACTGTACAAGACATAAATAAATCTTATTTACTAAGCCTGTACAAATACATGAAGAATAAATAGTAAGCATTGCATATATAAGTTCTTTATGAAATTATATACCAATTTTATGGAAAAATCAAATCATAAATAAAAAAATTAAGGAATAATTATCTATATAACTACGCTCCTTTTTAACATAGCTATTTTATTAAATATAAGATTCCATTATTAACTAAGATTATCTTTTTATTATATTTCTCTCAAGCTCATCCAATTCCTGCATGTTTTAAAAGCAAAGATTAATAAAATTCCATACCTTTCTATATCTGAAACATCAAAGTAAAAAAGTCCCATAAGTAGTCATAACGACTACTTATGGGACTTAATAATCTTTTTATTGAACTTTTGAACTTGCAATTTCTTCTTCTGCATCTATTATAATATGGCGTTCAGCCATTCCATCATACAATTGATAAGGTCTGAAAATACGATTCTTTACTTCCAGATGTTCTACCCAATGAGCTGTCCATCCCATAATCCTACCTAATGTAAATATAGTAGTAAAGTATGAAGGATCAATTCCCATTGCTTTAAGTACCAAACCAGACCAAAAATCTACGTTAGGGTAAAGTTTTTTACCAGATAATTTATCTAAAACAACTTCTTCTACCTTTTTAGCTGTTTCATATAATATTTCGGTTTCTGAATCTATATCTATAATTCTTTCTTTTCCAAAAATCATAGGTATAATTCTATTTTTTAAGAATAAAGCTCTCGGATCATATGTTTTATAAACCCTATGTCCTATTCCCATAATCTTTTCCTTTGCTTCTAACTTTTCATTTACATATTCTTCAACATTATCTGGAGAAGATATTTCTTCTAACATTGCAATTACCTTTTCATTAGCACCACCATGTAACGGGCCTGAAAGAGAATTAATAGCTGATGCAATTGATGCATAAATACTTGCCTTTGATGAAGCAACAGACCTAACTGAAAATGTACTATTATTCATTGTATGATCTGCATGTAAAATTAATATCTTTTCAAAAATATTAACAAGTTCTTCATTTTCAGCAGCATCTTCATTATATGCATATAAACAATATTGGGCAAAAGAATCAAAGTCTTCTTCTTTCGCAAAATAAGGATACTTATTTTTAAAAACACCTATTATACTTGGTATCTTAGAAATTAAATTTACGCTACGATTAAAGTTAGCATGATAGTTATCAACCTCAAAGCATTTTTCATCTGTACCTTGCAAAAGCATAACAGCTGAACTAAGCATATACATAGGGTGTAAATCCTTATCCATTTCTACAATAACTTTACTAACATCATAGTTAAGTTGTCTACTTTCTAGCAATTGCTCTTTTAAAGCCAATCTTTCTTCATGTAATGGTAAATCACCTTTTAATAATAAGTAAGTTAAATCTTCATAAGAACAATGTTCAGCAATTTCCTGTACTGGATAACCCCTATATCTAAGTGTACCTTTCTTCCCATCAACAAAACTAACTCCAGACTTAACAACTGGAACACCTGCTAATCCTGGAAAATAACCTTTTTCTAGTAATGTAAATATTAATTGTGTGTATTGTTCTTTTACCTTTGGATCTTTTAACTCTTTTAACAACTCTTGAATTTTATAATTCATATACTCACTCCTTACTACTTAAATCTAAAAAGAAAAAGAAATGGCCTTTCGGCCAGAAATACTAGTTCATAATTTATTGTATAGTAATTTTTTTAGATTATTTAAATTTATACATATTTATATAATAAATATTATCATAAAATCAGAAAAAATTCAAGTTTTTACTGCTATACTACTAAAATACTACTCGAATACAATGTATAAAAATACTACTATTTTAGATCTAAGTACCTAATTTTATTGAAAAATTTCATCTTTCTTGCTCAGCATCAGCCAAATATTTAATATATTTGGAAATTGAATCAAGTTTTCTAGCTTTACCTGAAACATAATAACTTATATCGAATCTTTCATTATTATGACTCTCTTTTGTATATTTATTCCTTGTTAGCTTCAAAACCCTTAACAAATGCTTAACAGTACCTAGGTTACCATCGATAATATCTATATGAGAAGGTAAAATTTTTGAAAGAATTTTTTTATAATATATAAAATGTGTACATCCTAGGACAATTGTTCCATATAAGTCTAAATTAAAACTTGATAACTTATCAAAGAAATAATTTTTTATAGTTCTTTCATCGAATTCAAAGCTCTCAGCAAATTCAACTAATTCTGGAAGAGCCAGAGAATCTACCTTGTCATCTGCATTAAGGCGAGAAACAAGGTTTTCATATTTATCTTCTTCTAAAGTTAAAGGAGTTGCAGTAACTAAAACTCGCTTATTACCACATCTTTCCAAAGCAGGTTTGACTGCAGGCTCCATACCAATAATCGGTATATCATATTTCTCTCTTAAATCCTTAATAGCTATACTAGTTGCCGTATTACAGGCAATTAATAAAGCATCTATATTTTTCTGGAATATAAAATCAGCAGCTCTAAAAATATAGTTTCTTACTTGACTTCTTGTTTTTGTACCATATGGTACATTCAAAGTATCAGCATAATACAAATACTTAGCTCGAGGCAAGTAATTCAAAGTATCTTTTAAAACTGTCAATCCCCCAATTCCAGAATCAAAAAATCCGATACGCATTATTCCATCTCCAATTCCCTATATTTTACTCAGAAAATAGAGCATTAACAAACTTATCTGCATCAAAATCCTGTAAGTCTTCCGCTGCTTCTCCTACACCTATTAGTTTAATGGCTATACCTAATTCATTTTTAATAGCAATTACTATACCGCCTTTAGCTGTACCATCTAATTTAGTTAAAGCAATGCCATTAACTTGAACAGCTTCATTAAATAATTTTGCTTGATTCATAGCATTTTGCCCAGTAGTTGCATCAAGAACTAAAAGGACTTCAACATTAGCATCTTCTGCTTCTCTATCTATAACCCTTCTAACTTTCTTTAATTCTTCCATCAAATTTTTCTGAGTATGAAGTCTACCCGCTGTATCTATTATTAACAAATCAGATTCTCTAGCTTTAGCTGCTTGTACAGCATCATAAGCAACTGCAGCAGCATCAGAACCCTCTTGCTGTGCAATTACATTAGCTCCTACTCTATCACCCCATACCTGCAACTGATCAATAGCAGCAGCACGGAAGGTATCACCAGCTGCTAACAATATCTTTTTCTTTTCTTTTTTAAATCTCTGTGCTATTTTAGCAATAGTAGTAGTCTTACCAGCACCATTTACACCTACAACCATTAATATGTTTAGAGTATTATCTTTAAGTTCAAGCTTAGTGTTCTGACTTTTTAATAGATTACTTAATTCTTCCTTGAAAATTCCATTTAAAGCTTCAGGATCTTTGATGCCTTCTTCTTCTACTCGTTCTTCTAATTGTTCAACCAGATCCATAGTGGTCTTTACTCCTACATCTGCCTGAATAAGAATTTCTTCAAGTTCTTCAAACAATTCATCATCAATACTTGTAAAAGAAGAAAACAAATTATTTACACGATTAATAAATCCATCTCTAGTCTTACTTAAACCGCTTTTTAGTCGAGAAAATAATCCTTTTTTGCTTTTTTCATCATTTTCCAATACTTCTTCATTATTTATTTCTTTATCCTCTAGATTATTATCCTCTAGATCACTTTGAAGAATATCATTATGTTTAATATCATTTTTATGAATATCATCTTCTATTAAATTTTCTTCTTCAATAAATTCATCTTCATGTACAGCTTTATTTTCTTCTAAGTCTTCATTTTCTACTAAGTCTTCAATTTCCTTTTCTTCAAACTCCTTTTTTTCTAATTCTTCTTTATTAATTTTATCTTCCTTTTTCTTTTTCCTTTTAAAAATGTTAAGCATATCCATACTCCTTTGATAAAAATTTATTCACTCTCTTATCTCAATTTCTTCACATAAATCAGTAAATTCTTGAGCAATCTCATAACGTCTTTTACGAATTGCAGCTTCTTCAGCTGTTGTCTCGGCTTTAAAAAAATCTTGATCTATATCCTCATATTCATTAGCAAGTTCAGCTAGTTTATCTTTGTATCTAATAACTGTTGCCCCTTTAATTTCTCCATCTTTATTATGTCCAATTGCTATGATAGCTCTACCCCAGGTTCCTGGACCAGCCATAGCATCACCCATATGCATAACTCCAGTACCACCAGGATGAGTATGTACAATAACAGCATTCTCTGGGATAATATCTGTATAGGCTTTTCTTAAAGAATACTCAGAAATATCTTTGTAAGAAGAGGCTAATAATCTAGAAGGAACATACCCTAAGCCTCCTACTACAATCTCTCCTGCTCTCTCAACAATTCCATTTTCATTTACAAGACCAATAGCTGCAACTTCTCTGCCTTGCTCTACTCTATTAGATTTTCCAACCAATTCTTCCGCAAAAACCTTATCTATGGCAAGTATATTTTTCCTTTTACTACTCTGAATTCTGATATGATTTAATTTCTTAAACTTATCTTTATAAATATTTTCTATATTTTCTGCTGGAATATCCACAATATCTAAAGAACTAGATATTTCTAAATATTTCAAGTGCAACTTGGATATTTCTCTAAGTGATTCTTTCTCCTCATCCATAGTTTTTGCAGCTAAATTCTTTAATTGCATTTTTTCTGAATGAGAGGCTAAGTTAAATAATTTAGTCTCTGGATACAAGATACCTGCTGCTACAGCCTTCTTGTTTTTAATTCCAACTTTAATAATTGCTTTATCAAATATATTTATTCCCCCGGTGCTGGTTATTATTCCCGTTTTTCCTGGTATAGTAGAAATAATAACAGCGTTTTCTGGCAGAAGATTAATCAATTCTAATAAAGATCCAGAATTACAGCCTACTACAGTTGCTAACAACTTTCTATATGGTAATCCTGATAAACCACCATCTACAATCTTAGCATACTTACTTATATATTTGTCCTCATCAATAAAAGCAATTACTCCTACATTACGGCCCTGGCCTAAGTTCACACTTCGTTTTTCTAGTCTATCTACTATTTCCTTTGCTATACCTTTAATCAATGGCAATATAAACACTCCTTATGCTAATTTCCTTATGCGATGTCTTCATCTAAACGTAATGAAACCATCTTTGACACACCTTTTGATTCCATCGTTATACCATATATAGCCATAGCTTCTGTCATCATTATTTTATTATGTGTTATTAATAAGAATTGTACATACTGTGAATATTCATTTAGATAACTTGCAAATCGTCTAACATTTGCATCATCTAATGGGGCATCAATTTCATCAAGTATATACATAGGACTTGGGTTAACTTTTAGAAAAGCAAAAACTAAAGCAATTGCTGTTAAAGCTCTTTCTCCTCCAGACATTAACGATAGTTTTTTCAACTGTTTTCCTGGAGGTTGAGCCTCTATTTCAACACCTGTCTCTAATAAGTTTTCTGGTTTATTTAATCTAAGAGCGGCTTTCCCTCCGTTAAATAATTTTTCAAATATATTTTCAAATTCTTCTTTAACTTCAACAAATGTCTGATAGAACAATTCACTCATCTTCTTTTCTAATTCTGCTATAATTTGCTCAATTGAATTCCTGGCAGTCAGCAAATCTTCTTCTTGTTCCTTTAGATAATTCAACCTGCTAAGTAGTTCTTCATATTCTTCAATTGCAGCTATATTTACAGGTCCTAGAGCTTTTATAGAGTCCTTAAATTCCTTAATTTTTCTTGTAATTTGCTTATAATTATTTATCTCTATTCTTTCTTCAATTCCTAGATTTGCATCAATTCCATATTCCTCTGACAGTCTTTCTGAAATCTGTAAATTTTTATCTTCCATTCTATTAATCTTTAAGTCTAGTTTATGATTTTCATCTTTAAGACTACTTAACTGACTCTGTTCATTACTGTACTTTTCCTCAAATTTTTCAAGATTTATTTCTTCTTTTTCAAATTGCTCTTGCTTTTCATTATACTCTTTTTCTAGATTGCTTATCTGATCTCTAAACTTTTTTTCTAGTTCTTCTAATTTTTTCTTTCTTATCTGTATATCATCTAACTTTTTGATAAGTTCATTCTTCTCAAGATTAGTTTTTTCTTTTATTTCATCAGACTTAATTATTTCATCTGCAAGCTCTTTTGTTTCAGATATGATATTACTTTTCTTTTCTCTAATAGTAGCTAGTTGAATTCTCATATCTGTCAATGTCTTATTTATTTTTTCTTCGTTTTCTTCTAAGGCCTTTATCTCATTTTCTTTTTCATTTATTTGTTCTTTTTCTTTACTAAATTCATTATTTATTGTAGATAATTTTTCTTCTAATTTCAATTTATCTTCATTATTCTCAGCTAATTTTTTCTTGCTTTCTGTAAAATCATTTTCAATATTCTTTAAGTCTACTTCTAGTCTAGTTTTATCTTTATTAAAATTAGCTAAGTCTTTGTTTAGATCATTAATCTTAAATTCTAATTCCCTAAGCTCAGCACTTTTATTATTTTCTATTAAAGTTAATTCTTCTAATCTTTCTTCTTTTTCATTTTCCTTTGTATTTTCATACTCTACATCTTTCTTTGATTTTTTAACACTTTCAAGTAACTCTTCTATCTCTCTATTTCGTGCTAATAAGCCTTTGTTATTTTTAACCTGACTTCCACCAGTTATAGCACCAGTAGAATTTATAAATTCACCTGCTAAAGTAACAACTTTTAAACTACTTTTTATTTTTTTAGATATTTCTGTTGCAGTATCAATATCTTTAGCAACAATTGTTTTACCAAGAAGACTATTAAATACACTATCTAATTTATCATCGTAATTTATTACTTCAGAAGCCAGACCTATATAACCATCCATATTAGTAATATCCATTTTATCAATCTTAGCCTTTTTAGCTCTAACCATATTTAATGGCAAAAAGGTAGCCCTACCACCCTTGCTTTTCTTTAGAAATTTCACTGCTTTTCTGGCTACATTATCATCTTCAGTTACAATATTTTGTAACTTGGCACCAAGGGCTGTTTCAATAGCTAGTTCATATTTTTTCTCTAAATTAATTAAATCAGCTACAACACCAATAATTCCAGGTATTGATTCTTTCTCTTTCAAAATTGTCTTTACTCCCCTAAAATATCCCTGATAGTTTTCTTCCATACCTTGTAATATAGATAGTTTAGAAGAATCGTGATTTAATTTTTCCTTTATTTTTTCTTTTTTAGACTTAATATCTTTAAGTTCATTTTTAAGTTCTTCTTGTTTTTCTTTCTGAGATATTAAGATATTGTTAGAAGTAATAAACTCTTTTTGACATTCTTCTTTTATTTTTTCTAGTTTTTCTATTTCTGATATTACTTTATCTAATTCAAGGGAAACATTCTCCCGTTTTTCTATCATTTTATTGATTTCTATTTCTAAATACCTACTTTTTTCCTTAGCTTTCTCCATTGCTGAGTTAATATCATTAATCTCCATATTTTCATTAAGTATAGCGTTACGTCTATTTAAAAGTGAATTTTTCTTTTCATTAATCAATTTTCTTTGTTTTAATACTGTATTCTCAATAGATTGAATTTTATTTAAAAGTTCAATTTCTTCTTCCTTTACAGTATTTAGATTTTCGATTAATGAATTCTCTTTACATTTAAGTTCTTCTTTTCTATTGCTTATATTAGTAATTTGTAATTCTAAATTACTTTTTTCTCTTCTAATTCCTTTATCTCTTTCAAGTAAAACATTTATATTATTTTCAGCTTGTTCTCTTTTAATTTTTGTTTGATAAAAAGTTTCCTGTAATCTTTCTATAAGTTCTTCATCATTTCTTAATTTATCTTTTTTTTCTTCAAGATTTCTTTTTATTGATTCCAGATCTTTTTCAGCTTTATTCAGTTTATATAATAAATTTTGTTTTTCCTTATTTGTTACCATTAAATCTTTTTTGTTATTTTCCCAGCGATCCAGTAATAGATTAACCTCTAAAACCTTTAATTCATTCCTCAAACGTTTATATTTACTTGCCTTCTCAGCTGATTTTTTCAGAGGTTTGACCTGTTTGTCCAATTCCCAAATCAAATCCTTAACCCTTTGCAAATCCTGCCTTGTTTTATTTAATCGTCTTTCTGCTTCATTCTTTCTTGTTTTATGTTTTACTATTCCTGCTGCTTCTTCAAACAATTCACGTAATTTCTCTGCTTTGCTATTTAAAATAGAGTCTATTTTACCCTGACCTACAATAGAATAAGTATCATTGCCTAATCCAGTATCCATTAATAATTCCTCTATATCTTTAAGACGACATGAAGAACCATTTAAATAATATTCGCTTTGTCCATCAATATTTACAGAACGTTTTATTATTACTGTCTTTTTATCAATCCCTAAATCATTATTAGAATTATCAAAATACAGAGTAACACTAGCTTTCTTCAACGGCTTATGATCCGCACTTCCTGCAAAAATAATATCAGACATCTTGCTACCCCTAAGACTCTTGGCACTTTGTTCACCCATAGCCCACCTAATAGCGTCAACTACATTGCTCTTACCACTACCATTTGGCCCAACTATAGCTGTTAAAGGAGCAGAAAAGTCTATAGTAATCCCATTTGCAAAGGATTTAAATCCATTAATTTTAAGTTTTTTTAGAAACATCAAATCCACCCCATACTACAAGATAAAAACCTATCACAAGGGATAGGTTAGCATTCCTTTGTTATTCCTTATTATATTATTCTTTGTAAATCATAAAAATCCTGCCTCTTATTACTTCAAACTCCTTAATTTTGCCACTTCTTCATTGCTTAATTCCCGAAAACTACCTTCCTTTAAGCCATGTAAATCTAAAAATGCAAAACTAATTCTTTTTAACTTATACACTTCATAACCTATATTCTCACACATTCTTCTTACCTGTCTATTCTTTCCTTCATGTATTGTTAGATTAAAAGTAGTAGTATCCTGATGATGCTCTATTTTTTTAATTTTTGCTGCTGCAGTTAAACCATCTTCAAGAACTACACCTCTTTCTAATTGTTTCAATTCTTGAGTTTTTGGATGTCCTTTTACTTCAACCCGATATGTTTTATCAATCATATGTGATGGATGAGTTAAAAGATATGTTAGCTCTCCATCATTTGTCATAATCAACAGACCACTTGTATCATAATCTAACCTACCTACAGGATATATTCTTTGAGAAATACTCCCAATCAAATCTAAGACAGTCTTTCTCCCTCGGGGATCATCAACTGTAGTAATATATGATCTTGGCTTATTCAATAATATGTAAACCTTTTTTTCTTCACTTATAAGTTGACCATCTACTTCTATAGAATCATCCTCATTAACTTTAGTACCTACTTTAGTGACTATCTCACCATTTACTTTAACTCTTCCTTCTTGGATAATCTTTTCTGATTTTCTTCTTGATGCAATACCTGCATGTGCCATCACCTTCTGTAAGCGTTCCAATAAATTCACCTCTAAATATAGAAATTATTTGCTATATACATTATTCGTGTTAAAAATTAAAATTCCTGTAAATAATATTACTTTATAAATAATTTAGGACCTTGATCAATATTAAAAAAGCTTAATTAACTAGCCAGTTCCAAAATCGCAGAAATATAGAGTTATAATTCATATCATTATATGCCAACAAATCTACTCTAGCAAGAAGTTTTTCATCATCTGATATTTTTAGATACCCAATAATATCTCCTTTTTTTATAGGTAGCTCTAGTTCTGAATTCAAATAAATTTCTTGTTTTAATTTCAATTTACCGCCTTTTGGAATTAAAACTTGAACACCTTCAGCAGCTACAAGGGATAGGTCTTTCTCTTTAGATTTTTCCCAAGTAAAAGTATATAATATATCACCTTTATCAAAAACCCTTTGTTTTTTGTATGAATCCAAAGCAAAGTCTAATAAATTTCTCACATCTAACCAATCATTAGGATCATTCAAAACAACTGCAATTACCTCACGTCCATCTCTAGAGGCTGAAGCTACCAAACATCTTCCTGCTGCTCGAGTATATCCTGTTTTACCACCTGTTATGTCATCGTAAGAAAAAAGCAATTTATTATGATTGCGCAAACCTCTACCCCAGTCATTTCCACTCCAGGATATGCTTATATTTTTTGTTTTTGTTATTTCTCTAAATTTATCATTAGTCATAGCATACCTCATAATCATAGCCATATCATATGCTGTAGTATAATGATTGCTGTCTGGTAAACCATGGGGATTTCTAAAATTACTATTAAGAGCACCCATCATTCTAGCACGTTCATTCATTAAATTAGCAAAATCCTCAACTGAGCCAGCAACATGTTCTGCTACTGCAACTGCTGCATCATTACCAGATGCCAACATAACTGCATAAAGTAATTCTTTTAGTTTTATCTTTTCCCCTTCTTTAAGATAGATTGAAGAACCTTCCTGATATGCTGCCTTGCGACTAACTGTAACGATATCCTCTAAATTACCCTCTTCTATTGCAACTATGGTTGTTAAAATTTTTGTTACACTAGCAGGGTAGGCCTTAACATGCATAGCTTTTCCATATAATACTTGAGCAGTTTCTACATCTATTACAGCAGCATTTTTTGCAGTATTATTAGCTGGATTAATCCTGGCATCAATGTTAGTACTTACAAGGAACAATAAAAAAAAGACAGTTAAACAAGATAAACATTTTTTTGCAATAAAATAAGAAAAAAGAGTCTCTTTTTTCTTAACTAAGTTAAACCGCTTTACAAATGATTTTAAAAATATACTTAAAAAGCAAATATCCTTCACAATTAATTCACCTTCTCCTGAAGTAATTACTTTTTAAGTATATGCATTTAAAAACTAATTTAGTATAAAATTTTACTATACATCTTTTTTCTCTAGTATTTTTTTAATTTCTTTTAATAATTCTGGAGCAATATTGATTAATCTTTCAGCAACTGCGTTATTTGCAACGGGTAATAACCTAACTTGATCTTTATTAACAACCAAAAAAGCCATAGGATTTAACATAACTCCAGCACCACTACCTCCAGCAAAAGGTGTAGAACCACCATTAGCATTCTTTCCATTATTCTCTGAAGATTTTAGCTCACCACCACCAGCTGCGAAACCAAAAGATACCTTAGAGATAGGAATAATAACACTTCCATCAGGAGTCTCTACCGGATCACCTACAATTGTATTAACATCAACCATACCTTTTATATTAGTCATTGCTGTATCCATTAATTTTTCAATTGGATGTTCTGCCACAATCTTGAACCTCCTTTTATCTTATGAATTAATACCTTGAGTATTGTAAGTATAATATTTCCTATTCTAAATGAAAATATACCATAAAAAGAGGTATAAAACTTTTCTTGGTTAAAACTTGGAGTCAGTTTAATTGCCGGATCTTTTTTATAGTTGATTATAGGATTTGTCAATTCTAATATTATCCCTTTCAACATCCATAAAAATCCATTGCTTATACCAGTTAGAGCCGGATTAGAAAAACCAAATTCAGTATGCCATTCTAATGATGTACACCTAATGTTTATACTGGACAAAAATATACTTGCTAACTTTCTTTGTTTTAAAAGAGAAAATAATTTTTTGAGTTGTTCTACTTTAATATTTTGTAAGTTTATTTCTTGCTCTAACTCTATCTCTTTTTTGGCCAGGAAAAAGTTCATAAAAATTATATCAATTTCAGCAAAAAGTTTTGATATATTTTTGAAAAAATAATTTTCTAAGAAAGGTATTTTAATAGAAAAAGCAAAAAAATTTACTAAAGCAAAAATTTTTAATTCAAAATTATCATCTTGACCTTTCCTGCAATACTGTATCTCTATGTTAAAAGGTATAATTAGTATTAATAAATAAAGAAAAACAGGAATTAATAAAAATCGCATTTATATCACCTCAACGATAAGTTTATTAATTCCCGCTTTATAGAATATTATACCATATTTTCTTTTTCAGTTCTTTCTGTACTCTCTTTTAATGGACCACAATCTCTTTCTTTAAAGAAAATCTTCAACTAGATTATTATGATTGTCAGTATTATCATGTTTATCGTAATATTCATGATTGTCATTGTCATGATTATCAATGTTATCAATGTTATCAATGTTATTAAAACTATCAAGACTATCAAGTTTAACTTCTGGTAAATTAGAAAGGTCTTTTAAATCAAAATGTTGTAAAAATTTATCTGTAGTACCATACACTATAGGATTGCCCAGAGTATCTTTTCTACCAATTTCTTCAATTAAATTATATTTACTTAAAGTCAGCAAAGTCTTTTCAGCTTTTACTCCTCTAATTTCTTCAATTTCAGCCCTAGTTACTGGCTGCTTATAAGCAATAATAGCCACAGTTTCTAGAGCTGCCTGACTTAATTTGCTTATCTTTTTATTATGCATATCCTTAATTATTTCTGTATATTGTGCTTTCGTAACAAATAAATAACCATTATGATATTCCTTTAAATAAATACCATGGCTATTATCTTGATATTTCTCTTTTACCTGTCTCAATGCTTCTTTTGTTTCACTTTTTGAAGACTCTAAGATACCTTTCAATTCATTTATAGACAAGGGTTCCTCTGATGCAAAAATTAAGGCTTCAATTTTAGCCATTAAATCTTCTAGCATTACTATCACCTATCCTATCACTAAATTATTCTATTAAGCCACAGTTATATGCTGTTTCTACTAGCTTTAAACTTGAATTTTTCAAAAATTTTCTACGAAGACTGTATAATATCACCTTTATTATGTATATATATTATAAGTTTTTGTATAATTGAAAATTACTTATGTAATTCAATATTAGAAAAGATCCTATCCTGTTTTATTCTCACCTTTGAAAGTTTAGCTAACTCTAAGATACTTAAAAAAGTAACAACAACCTCTAATTTATTACGATGGTCAACTAACAAGTTTGCAAAAGAAATTCCATAACTTGTATTGCTTAGTTTATTCATAATATATTCTGTTTTATCTTCGATTTTAATCTCTTCAAAATTTAACTGCTCCCAGTCACGTTCCTCTTTTTCTTCCTCATCTTCCGCCTCTTCTCTTTTTAAAACTGCAGCAAGGACATTTTTATAAGCATCTTCTAATTCAGATAATTCGATATCTAATTGTACTTCAAACTCACTGTCTATAAAAGTGCTAATATCAACTGCTCTACTATGAAATTTACTACTCTGCTCTTCGTATTCTTGTAATAAATTTGATACTTTTTTAAAATAATGATACTCCTGTAATCTTTGAACTAAATTACTTTCATCATCATCGTTATCATCATCGATATTATTACGTGGAAGTATCACTTTAAGTTTTAATTCTATCAATTCAGCAGCAATAACCATAAATTCACTGGCCAGATCTAAATTAAATTCTTTTAATTTATCCATATATGATAGATATTGTTCCGCTATACTGGCCAGTGATATCTCACTAATCTCAACTCTATTCTTTTTTATTAATTGATACAATACTTCTAATGGACCCTGAAAGCTATCAAGCTGTATTTCATAAGTCATTATTGTCATCCCTTTATATTAATATATTTAAGAAAAAATTTACTATAGGAAAAATAATCCTACCTAAAACTTCAGTAAATACAAGTGCCATAACCAATAACATCCCCGCCGGACCTTCTAATCTGTTAAAATACATATCATATTTAGGAGGAAAAAAGCCCCTTAAAATTTTCGATCCATCTAAAGGAGGTACAGGAATTAAATTAAAAACAGCAAGACTTAGATTAACAACTATTCCTAACATTAAAAACTGAATTATAATAAAAGTTAAATCACTAGTAAAGCCCATAACTCTTGTTCCTCTAATCATCACTCCTTGCCAATTAGCATAAAAACGCAAAATAAAGGAAAAAATAATCGCTAAAACAATATTTGCAGCTGGGCCAGCCAAGCCAACTAACATCATCCCTTTTCTTGGGTTACTGTAGTACCTTGGATTAATTGGAACAGGTTTTGCCCAACCAATTCTTTGTGTCATAATAAGAACTAAACTTCCTACTAAATCCAAATGGGCTATAGGGTTCAATGTCAATCTTCCCATTTGCTTTGGTGTTGGATCGCCCAATAAATAAGAAGCTCTTCCATGCATATACTCATGAAATGATAATGATATTAACAAAATGGGTATAACTAAGGCTAACTGTACTGGGTCTATATTCAAATTAATCACTCCTATTTTTTTATTTATTTTCACTTTCCAAGTTTACTTATCAATGCGAAAGACGCTTAAGCATAAGTTATTAAATTCTATAAAATCCAGCTCTGAAAGTTGACTTAATTATTAATTAATTCCCTAGCATATGATAACTCTTCTTGATGGGTATTAATTTCCCCTCTTAAACGAGCTTGATAGACTTTATCTAATACTTCCTTTATTTTTGGCCCAGGCTCTAAACCTATATTTATAAGGTCATGACCATTTATACTTGTATCAATATCTATTAGATACTCAAGATAATGTTTTATGTTTTTCTTAACTAATTCCTTTTCACTTTTAATATAAAGGATTAATAAAATTTCATGACTTAAGTTTGATAGCATATTTACTATTTCTACTGGGTCTATTTTTTGATTTAATTCAGCTAATAATGCTTTGTTTGCTGAATAAGAAGTAAGTGTCTCCTTATAACTATCTTTAATTGTCCAATCTTCTACATATTCTTTAGATAGTTCATCACAAAAAACTGCCATCCTTAAAATCCATAGTTCTATCTTATTATAAATCTTTTCATCTAATTGTTCAAGAATTCTTTCTAAATCATTAGCTTGTTGATAGAATTTTTCTTTGATTTCTATATCTATAGTGAATAAATTAAAAATAGGAAATTCTTTTACTAAATTTATTAATTCCTTAGTTAAAGGTTCTGATAATAAAAGTTGTATCTCTTTAAGTACCCTAACTTCAGATAAGCGTGTAAAATCAGCACTAATTAAACATTCTTTTATTAAACTTTCACTTTCTTCTTCAAAAGTAAAATCAAATTTATTTACTAAACGTATTCCCCTAATAATTCTTGTAGGATCATCTAAAAAACTAAAACGATGCAAAGCTCTCAAATTCCTATTTTTCAAATCATTTCTCCCATCGAAAAAATCTATTAGGATAGCCCAATTTTCTGGATTAAGACTAACAGCTAAAGTATTAACTGTATAATCCCTACGAAAAAGATCAGCAACTATATTCGATCTTTCTACCTCAGGCAAAGCTCCAGTATATTGATAAATTTCCTTTCTGCATGTAGCTAAATCAATATTAAATCCATCTTCAAAAACAATTGTGGCTGTCTTAAATTCTGAGTTATAGGAATACTCAGATTCAAAATTATTAGCTAAATCCTGAACAAATTCTTGCATAGAACCATCAATTACTATATCAAGATCTCTACTTGGTCTATCCAGGTACAAATCCCGTATCATGCCACCAATTAAGTAAGCCTCTACATTATGCTTTTCAGCGATTTCACCTATTTTTTCTAAAATTTGATATGTTTTTTTATCTAATTTATCTAAATAAAGCTGAAATTCTTCTTCTCTTTTTTCTATGTTTACCATACTACTTCCATAACGATGCTTATATTGAAATGGAGTATCACTACCATGATAAGCTGCCAACACATCACTTCTAGTTATAATACCAAGTAATTTAGCTCCTTCAAGTACTGGAATTCGTCCTACAGCATTTTTCACCATCAAATCTCTGGCTCTATCAACACTAGCCGCAGCATCAATAGTAATGATATCTTTACTCATATAAGATTTTACAGGAGCATGCATTAATCCATGTCCTTTTACCTTATCGATATCTTTACGAGAAAACACTCCCTCTATACTACCATCATTAGCAAGTACTACAAATCCATTATGTCCATATTTTTTCATAGATTGCTCAACTTCTTCCACAGAAGTATTTGCTGTAATTGTTCTTACAGGTGATGACATGATTTCTCTTACCTCTATTAGTGGTTGAACGTTTTGTTTAATAACTTCAATTAATTCTTCTTTAACAAGACTAAGTGGCTTATCTTCTACTTTTGCAGCAGCAGCACCATTATGTCCTCCTCCGCCAAAGACTGAACAAATCTTCCCTACATTTACAGCTTCATCACTGCTTCTACCTATTATTTGCCGGGTATTATCATTAGAAAATATTACAAATAAATTATCAAGATGATATAATTTTTTTAAATGTTCAACAACACGATTTACACCAGCAACATATTTATCATAGTCAATTGAAAATATACTTACATAACTACCATTAAAACGAATGTCCTCTCGATGTTCTAACAAATCCTCTACTAATTTTTCTTGTTCACTATTTAAAGGCTCTTTTATAAAGTTATTTATTAATTTAAGATTAGCACCCGCTTCCAGAAGAAAGGCAAGAGCCCTTACATCATTAGGAGTAGTATTCAAATGAGTTAGATTACCAGTATCAGCATAAATAGCTAATGCACATACTGTTGCTTCAAAAGGATTTAGTTCTAGACCTTCTGTATTTAACTTGTTGATTAGAATTGTTGTAGCAGAACCTACGTCTTCACTTAAATCAAGATCTACCCATTCTTGTTTCTCATGAGGATGGTGGTCATACATGATTACCTCTACATTATCCCAATCAATTTTTTTCTGTATTTTTCCTAATCTATCCCTTGTATAAGTATCAACAATGATGACTCTACTTACTTCTGTATAATCTATTTCATCATTATTATATATACGAATTTCGTCTTTATATAATACAAGAAAATCTTTTACAACCCTATGTAATCTACCTACAAAAACTGGCTTTGCATCAGAATACAACCTGGCAGCAGCTACCATAGCTCCTAAACCATCTAAATCTGTTACTTGATGTGAAACAATGATATCCATAAAGAAATCCCACCTATCAATACATCAGTTATTCTATCTTACCATTTTATCACAATTATTCTATTAAGTAAAAGTACAGCATGAAAAAGAGAAGCTATATAGATTATACAGCTTCCCATTTAGTACATTTAAAGCCCCAGCGAGCTATTAATTGCCCATCTTGATATATATTTACTACCTCACACTTATTAGGACAGGCATCACATTCAAAGCTTTTTGTTTTAAAATCAATATCGGTAATATCAAAACCTTTAAATTTAGTCTTATTTTTCTTATATAATATATTTTCTCTTGCTAATAATCCAGCACCAATTGCCCCCATAACATCATGATATTCAGGCACATAAACCTCTTCGCCTAATTCTTTTTCAAAAGCTTTTTTAATACCCACATTGGCTGCTACACCACCTTGAAAAACAATAGGAGTCCTTATATCTTTGCCTTTTGCAACATTATTTAAATAGTTTCTAACCATAGCTTCACATAAACCAGCTATAATCTCAGGAAGATCATATCCTAATTGTTGTTTATGTATCATATCAGACTCTGCAAAAACTGAACAACGACCAGCAATTCTAACAGGACTCTCTGCCTTTAGAGCATAGCCACCAAAGTCTTTAATATCTATTTCTAAACGAGATGCCTGTTGATCTAGAAATGATCCTGTACCAGCAGCACATACAGAATTCATAGCAAAGTCTACTGCAATACCATCTCTAATTATAATAATTTTTGAATCTTGACCTCCAATTTCAATAACAGTTTGTACATCTGAAACTAATTTTGATGCTGCAACTGCATGGGTACTAATTTCATTTTTAACTACATCTGAACCTAAGATTACTCCAGCCAGATTTCTTCCACTGCCTGTAGTACCAACACCCAAAATGTTAATTTCATCATATTCTTTTTTTAAAGAACTTAAGCCTTCCTGTAATACTCTAACTGGTTGTCCCTTAGTCCGAAGATATTTCTTTGTAATCAAATTTCCAAAATAGTCTAGTAAAGCTATATCGGTGCTAACCGAACCAACATCTACACCTAAGAAATAACTATTTTCTTTATTTTTATCAAGCATATAATACTCCTTCTATATTTTTATCAAGCATATAATATTCCTTCTTTATTTTGCTTTCTCCTAACTATCAAATCAACGAAAGCTTCTAATCTAGTTTGTAATCCTGCATCACCGCTATGTTCATCAAAAAACAGTGATAGAATAGGAATATTCTCTTCTTTACTAACACTTGGCAGGATAGATTCCGAGATTATTTCAGGCATACAAGTAAATGGAGCAAGCTGAACTACTCCATCAAAACCTTTTTCTGCATAACGTACTGTATTACCTATACTATCTATCCCATGTCCTCCCACAAAATTTTTAAGATATTTCTCAGCTTTTTTTTCAATTACTTCCTGTTCCTTAGATAAATGAAGAAAATGTTTTAACCAGCTTGTAATATAAAGATTTTTTTCTACTGATACACCTAATTGACCTAATTTTTTTTCAATATCTAGATTAACATATGGTTCTAAAACAAGATATATTTCTCCTACAAGACCTACTCTTATTTCAATACCTTGTTTATATTCCCCAATAGATTGATTTATTTTATTACTATATTTGCTATTTATCTCCTCAATAGCATCTATAGTCATAAGATTATCTATCTCTTCTAAAAAATCATTATATATCTGGTCTATAATGTCGGTTTCTTTTTCTTTTGCCCTATTTTCTAATACCATTTTATAGATATCGTCCATTACAAGGGCTTTTTTCCAGGCTAATTTTGCAGACGGAATTATCTTACTATAAGGAATATTACCAAAAATATTTTTTATTTTGTTAAAATTTTTAAGAATACCTGGTTCAATTACAAATATTTCAAATTCATATCCTAGATCTTTTAATATTTCTTGCTGGACTTCAGCATAATATCCAAAACGACACGGACCACAGCCTCCACCCATTATTAATACATCTGCCCCTTCTTCCATTGCTTCAATAAAATTGCCTAAATTTATTTTCAAAGGTAAACAGGCGAATTCTGGCCCATATTTAACACCTAAATCTAGAGTTTTTCTGCTTATTTTAGGAGGTATTAAAACTTCGTATCCTAAACTTTCAAAAAAAGTCTTAACAGGAACATTCATATATCCCATATGAGGAAAAGTTATTTTTTTCATGCCATTTTCCTTCTTTCAATTAAATCAACAAAAGCCTCTAATCTTGTTATAAGTCCTGCTTCCGCACTATGCTCATCTATATTTAGATTTAAAACAGAAATATCATTCTTTTTCGCTTTAATATCTATTAATTCCTGAACCATAGAATCAGGTCCACATGCAAATGCTGTAACCTGTATTAATCCATCTATTTTCTCATTAGGATTAAATAAGTGATAAGCTGCCCCCATTACCTGTCGATTAAAAAACCAGAACACTCTTTTATTTTGTTGGGAAGCAGCCTTTTCTAAAGCATCTTGCTCAAACATTTCTACTGTACGAACATCCACTCCCATATCTCTCAATTGGCCAATTATATCCATACTTATATATTTATCATTCAAAATATATGAATGTCCTAATACTCCAATTTTTAAGCCTTTTTCTATATTTTCATTTTCTCTTTTATTACTCTCATTAATGATTTTTGCTGAACTATCATTGATATTTCTCTTTCGAGAACTGTATTTGACTGCATCTTGAAAGCTATAACCATGTTTTTGCAATTTTTCAAACTTTTTTTGTCTTTTTATAGCTCTATTATATGCTATTTCAGTTTGCCAAAAACTTTTATTAAAAACACTAGCAATATCTGAATATATTTTTCTTAAAGGTCTGAAACCTTTTCTTAAGTCAAAGACAGGCTCTATAATTTTAGGTAAAGATTTCATATTTGCTTTCAACATATCTGGTAGACCCATGAATTTGGGACATACATAATTATATTTACCCAGGCTTATAAATCTAGGAACAAAAAGATAATCAACAGAATCTTTGATGTCAAGGATATGACCATAGTACACTTTAAATGGCAAACATATATCATCTACAGCAAGCTTTGCTCCATCTTCGAGTATTTTTTTATTCGTTTCTTTTGATAAGACTATATCCATACCTAACTCTTCAAAAAATGTTTCCCAAGATGGATAATAATAATGATACATCAAAGCCCTGGGAATGCCAATCTTAATAGACAAAAATATCACACTCCTTTTCTTAAAATTATACTTTTCATAATTTAATAAAGCGAATAAAAATCTCTACTGATAATTTTAGGATTGACTTGTATTTTCTATAATCTATTATTTATTTTATAGATTATTTTTCATTATCTCCTTGCTTATCATCTTCTTTAACTGATCTGTCTTTATCTTGCAAACCATAAGCCTTAGGACGCACATGAGATAAATCCAGAACATTTTGACGAATAAAAAATGATTTTAAGGCATGATATTCAAAGGGAATAAGTGGCCATAGGTAATATACACCAAAAGATTTTGTAAAAGCCATTAGTAAGAATACTACTACTGTCACTATCACTAAACCGAGTAAATCAGCTACCATAACAGCTATTATCAAGAGAATTCTAATAAGTTTAAAGATAACAGCTAACTCAAAACCTGGAATAGAATAATTACTAAGTACTGCAACTGCCATATATACTACAATTTCTGGAGAAAACAATCCTACTTGAACTGCAAAATCTCCTAGCAATAGAGCACCTATCAAACTAAGAGAAGTACCAAGACTATCTGGTGTTTGAATAGAAGCCATCCGTATTAATTCTATACCTAGACTTGCTAATATAAATTGTAATCCCAAACCAATATTACCTGGCTCTTGGGGGCCAATAAATTCTAAAGACTCAGGAAGTAGGTACCTATTAGTAGAAAGTAATAGCCATACTGCAGGCAAAAATACAGATATAAATATAGCAATAATTTTCATCCAGGATAAATAGGTTCCGACTAATGTGCCTTGTCGAAAAGTTTCTAAGGTTTGAATATGAGATAACAAAGGTGCTGGCAAAACTAAAGCTGTCGGTGAATTATCAACTATAATCGCCATATTACCTTCTAATAAGTGAGCTGCAACATTATCTGGTCGTTCTGTATATCTCACTAAAGGAAAAGGATTTAAAGTACCTCCTGTAATAATATCCTCTACTGTTTTATCACCAAGTGAAACTGCATCTATCTCAACGCTATCCAATTTACTTTTAACATCCTCTAAAAGATCATTATTAACAATATCTTTTAAATAAACAAGAGCAACATCATTTTTTGCTCTTGTACCAATCTGCATTACTTCAGCTCGAAAATTTACATCTCTAATTCTTCGCCTGATTGAATTAACATTAAAGAGCATTGTTTCTACAAAACCATCAGCTGGTCCTCGAGTAGCTTTCTCTAATTCAGGCTCAGATGGACCTCTACTTTCCCAGGTGCGGCCATCTATAACAATAGCTTCATCACAGCCATCTATTAGTAAAATCTGCGGACCACATAAAACTTGATTAATGACTTCATCAAAATCAGACTCAGTTTCAACCTCATAATAAGGAATACGTTTATCTATAATGTTTTTAACAACATCAACACAAATATCTTCCCTTTCTGTTTCCATTAATCTAAAAATAGGCAATATCAGTTCATCTTTTATAAACCCGTCTAAAAATACGAGACCAGCTTTTTTACCGCCTATCTCGAAAGTACGCACTAAGACATCAAAACTTTCATCTGCGCCAAGCTCTTTTTTTATTTTTTCTAGATTATCATCTAGTTTTTTACTAAGTGGTTTGATTAATTCCACTCCTTCCTATAACTTATAGATAGCCTAGAGAATACAGATAAGTTTAATCCAAAGATCAAAAAATACATTTAATTTATATTCTTAAAGCTTCTGCAGGTATATTTTGTCCTGTTTCAGGATATAGGAAATATACAGCAGTTAAAAATATTACAACCACAATTGACAATATTATTAGCCTGTTAATGAGTTTACTAATATTAATCACCCCATAATCCATCATATATTTAATTCATTATATTTCTAATACTAGTATTTTTATTAAGATAATTTTTTATACAAAAAAAGAAAAGATTACTGTTAAAAACAGTAATCCTCTAAAGATAATAATATTTGTTTGTATGACAGTAATCATAAGGCTTCTCTTAGTTCTTTAAGTATTTTTTTCTCTAAACGTGAAATTTGAACCTGTGAAACACCAATTTCTTCAGCTATCTCTCTTTGTGTCTTATCCTCAAAGTATCTCATAAAAATTATCTTTTTAGATCTGGGATCAAGTTCTCTTAAAATTTCTACAAGCTCTAATTTATCAAAATTAGAAATATCTTCTTCAGCTTGTTCATCTTCAAGATTATCTAATAAATACATTTCCTTTTCACTATCGTTATTAATAGTTTGATATATTGAAGTTGGATTTTTATTTGCTTCAAGGGCTTTAACTATATCTTCTCTAGGAATCTCAGTAGCAGCTGAAAGTTCACAAAGTGAGGGTGAACGATTAAGATTTTTTTTAAGCTCTTCTTCTTTTTTACGAATAATTCTGGCTATTTTCTTTAGGGATCGGCTTACTTTTATCATACCATCATCTCTTAAGTATAATCTAATTTCTCCTATTATTTTAGAAACCGCATATGTAGAGAATTTAAAACCCCTATCAATATCAAAACCATTTACTGCTTTGATTAAACCAATTACACCGATCTGAAATAGATCTTGAAGCTCATAACCTGAATTTTTAAATCTATAAGTAACTTTTAATACAAGCTTTAAATTATGTTCGACCACTTTATTTAATGCATCTTTATCTCCGGATTGTGCTTTTTTTATGTAATCAGCAGTCTGATGTTCATCCAATAATTCAAGATCGGGTAGGTTAATCATAGAATAATTCATCATAACACCTGCCCTTATTATACAATATTCTTTGTATTTTTTTTCTTAACTTGTTCAGGTATCTTAAGCATTTTCAATCTTGTACCTTTATCAGGACTTGATTTTATTTCAAACTCATCCATAAATGAATCAATAAAAGCTAAACCTAAGCCCATATGTTCTTCTTTTGTAGAATATGAGGGCTGTCTCACAGCTTCAATATCTTCAATTCCAACACCTTGATCTGTTATTTCAATTATAAGTTTGTTATCATTAATCTCTAAATCAATATCAATAGTACCTTCTTCCAGGGGATAGGCATGAATAATACAGTTTGTAACCGCTTCGGAAATTGCCACCTTTATTTCCTCTAATTCATTTAAAGTAAAATCTAATTCTGACGCAAATGTTGCCACTGATAATCTAGCCAATCCCACATTGCTACTTTTACCAAGTATAGTTAAATGAGCATTGTTATCCATTAAGCTATCCTCCCCTCTTGAACTTCCTCCATAGCCTCTTTTTCATTTCCATATTCTTTCATAATTTTTAACATTCCAGCCATAGTAAAAATCTTTCTGACCTGTTCTTTTAAATCTACTAATAATATTTTTCCTCCTATTTTATCTAAATATCTATATCTGCCTAATATGACGCCTAATCCAGAGCTATCAATAAAATTAACTTTCTTTAAATTCAATAGAAGATAAGAAATATCGCCTTCCTCTAATGGTTTAACTATTTTTTCTTTGAAAACAGGCACAGTAGAAATATCTAATTCTCCGTCAAGTCTAGCAATTAAGATATTTCCCATTATTTTTACTGTTATATCCAATATACTTCCTCCTTTTTCTAATATATTCCTTGCCTTTTATATATACTTCTTTACTAGAAAAGAAAGTCCTTCATCGAAAAAACACTATTTTGCCAATCTTTTACTCTATTATTGTCTAATATTATCATAGTTAATAATTATTGTTTGAAAGAAAAAAGTACTGATGGTAAATACCATCAGTACTTTATTAATCAAATGTAATTTAATCTTATAATATAGTAATACTCAAAACTATAGCTACACCAATAAATATGCCAGCAACTGTTAATCCAGCTGCAATATTATGATCTTCAATTTCTTTATCAAGATCAAATGGTGTAATCAAATCAAAAAATTTATAGCCAATTCCACAAAAAACTATACCAATAATAAAATATATAAGAGTATCTAAAAATGGATTCATTCTACTACCTCCCTCTTTTTCTAACTAAACTATAGCTGCAAATACAATTATAGAAACAGCTATAAATATACCAGCTATAACAATACCTATTGCAGGATTTTTTTCTTTTATTTCTTCTGCAAAATTATAAGGGGTTATCAAATCAATAAATTTATACCCTGCAAACATATAAATTAAACCAAGAAAAGCATAAATTAAAGTTGCAATAATTTCATTTTCAATCATTTAATTAACCTCCCTTCATAGGTTTCATAGATTCAATTTTATATATGTAAATTTTATATGATATTTAATAACCTATCACGAGCAATATAAATAAAATGATCACCCTTCATTATTTTCTCATCAAAATCTGGATTAATTAATATTTTTCCATTTCTTTTTAAGCCTAAAAGTGTGGCATTATTTTTTTCTTTAATTATGTTCAGCATATCTTTATAATTTTTTTCATAGGTATCTTCACTTGCTTCTAACATATATATTTCATTGCCAACTTTATTACATAACAATTCATTGAATACCTTTGAAGTGCCATGATAAAATGCTGTTCTAACCATTAAACGACTATTTACATTATTATTTATAACTATTTCATCTACACCTGCATTTTTTAAATGGACAGCATTTTCTTCCTTACTGATTTCAGCAATTGTATATAAATCAGGATTTAAAGAATTAATTGTTAATGCAGATAAAACAGTTGTTGCATCATTATTATCTTCATTTAAAATAATAGCAGTTTTAGCATTTTTTATGCTAGCTTTGTTTAAAGATTCTTCTTCATCAATTTTTCCATGTATAAAGTGGATTAAATTATTATCTGGAAATGGATCGCTTTCTATATTAGCAATTAATACAATTTGTTTATTCTCTATATTTTCACTTAGTATCTGTTTTACCATCTCTTTAGTTTTATCACACCAACCACATATAATTATATGACCTTCATAATCAGCCTGCAATTGCCCTAACTCCCTTCTTTTTTCTATCTTGATAAAGATTTCTGTTATGGTAGCTGTAATGCCACCAAAAAGCCCAATACCAGTAAACATTAAAATAATGGCTACTATTCTTCCACTATATGATATAGGGAAAAAATCTCCATAACCAACAGTTGTTGCTGTGACAATAGCCCACCAGCTAGCATCAAAAACATTATTGAATTGACCTTCAGGTTCTACATTAAACACAATTATAGCGCTTATAATTATAATTAATAAAGCAATAAATATTAATTTATATAATAAACCCCGATCAATTCTAGAACCTAATGATTTAAAATATCTTAATAAAACAGCAAACATCGCTATCTTCTCCTTATACTATTCTGCTTAAATTTTTCTATCTAATAATCAGTCCAATTTTTATAATAAGCCTCTACTAGAATTGGCCTGATCAAGGTATTTACTCTATCATCTTTTTGATTTAAAATATCCTTTCCAAAAACAAAAAGACTCTGTGCTTTTTCTGTACTTAAAAATTTAGTATCAATATCTATATTAATAATATCTGCGTTAAAGCTAAAACCCTTAGTACCAATATTAAATCCCCAATCGCCAAAAGACGGGACATTTACATGATAAGGACTTGTACTGAATCCTGCCTTTTCAATAGTATTGTGAATTATCCAAAAACATGAAGGAGCAAAATATGGCGATGTTGATTGTGCTACCATAACTCCTTTTTCATTTAAACTATTATAGATTTTTCTATAAAAAGTAACTGTATAAAGTTTGTTTAAACTTTCATTATTCGGATCTGGTAAATCTACAATTACAATATCATATTTTTTTTTACTATTTTCTAAAAATAAATAAGCATCTTTATTAATTATACTGACTCTTCCATCAGAAAGAGCATTTTCGTTATATTTAAGGAAATATTGAGAAGTCTGTGCTAAATCTGTAACTTGCTTATCTAAATCTACTAAGTCTATATTTTCAACTTCCTCATATTTTAAAATTTCCCTTATAGCCAAGCCATCCCCGCCACCTAAGACCAAAATGTTTTTTGCGTCTTTTAATAAGCTCATTGCTGGGTGAACTAATGACTCATGGTATCTAAATTCATCTCTGCTTGAAAACTGTATATTACCATCTAAAAAAAAACGTACGTCATCTTTATTTTTAGTAATTACTATTCTTTGATAATTACTTTGTTGAGAAAAAACAACAGGATCTCTATATAATTTTCTTTCAAGATAAATTTCAGTATCCTCTACTAGTAATATTCCTATGAAAAGTATTAGAAAAACTAAAAGAATAAGCAGAATAATAAGATGATTCTTTTTTAAGGAAGCCTGAAATTTTATAAAAATAAATGCAGCAACAAAAATATTTAATATTCCTACTATATAGCTTGTAGTTATAAAACCCACTCTTGGTAATAATATAATTGGAAAAAGAACAGAACCAATTAACCCTCCTAAATAATCCGCTGCTGTAGCGTTTGCTAAGACATCCTTTAAATCACCATATTTTTTAATAATTCTTGTTAGTAAAGGTAATTCAAAGCCTGTTAGTGTACCTATACTTATAATCAAAAGGAACATTATTGGAACATATATGGATAAAACTGCATAGCTATAAAATAAAATAAATCCTGCTGAACCACCAATTAAAGCTAAAAATATTTCTATAAACATAAATTTTTCCATTAAATTATCTTGAATATATTTTGATAAATAAGAACCAAGTCCCATAGCTGTCATAAAGAGTCCTATCGTTATGGAAAACTGGTACACACTATTTCCAAGAAGATAAGAAGAAATTCCACCTATTAGAAGTTCATATACAATAGATGCTATTGATACCACAAATGCACAGGATAAAAAGGGAAAAACTTTTTTAGCTTGTTCTACTTTAGTAATTTCCATATTGACTACTCCTTGTATTATAAAACAATTAGTTTAATTTTATTTGCCAAAGCTAAAGCCGCCACTCCTGGAACTACTTGTTCTAGAACTACCAGTTCTAACACTACCTGGAGTATTAATTCTTCCACTATGGATTACATATCCTCCCATATAAGAGCTATGACGATTATATGCTACTTGATGATTCTCAATAAGTTCAATCTCTGTTCCTTCTTCATCTTCTTTAACAACAATTACAGCATTTTTATACAATAATATTTTTTTATCTTCATCAAGATTTTGATTATAGGGTTTTTTAATATTAATTAAGTTTGCTACAGTTCTATCTGCATCTAGATTAGATTCATATATTCTAACAGTACCCTCAACTCTTTTTATAGTGTACTGATCATTAATTGCTTTTACAACATTTCTACTACATCCTGTAATAGCAATTACTATAATTGATAAGATTAAAAAAATAAATATATATAAACTTTTATTTTCTTTCATTTTCTTCTCTCCTCTCTATTATACTATGAGTCTTAACTATTTTATTTTCTTCTGGATAAGTATGAAAGCTTATCCAGGATAATTTATTCATTTTTTCTATTATAGCTATACTTGTTATAGCGAGTCCGTGATTATCTGGGAAAATAAAATCAATGTATTCTTCACCTTTCAGATAGTACTTTTCTTTAAAAGCTTCATATGTACTAAGTTTATCTTCTATAAGTAATGATGAAAAAGAATATTTAAAATAATTATTAAATTTTTTAAAATAATTAAATTCATTATGTTTAATTATTTTTTCATTTTTCAAAAGATCTTTTTGTAGATCTTTAGCTGAAAGACATGCCAATAATTCTGTAAATTGTTTATTTTTCTGAATATCGATTTTAACAAAATGACTAGCACCGATGATGGAATATTCTAAAATAAAGTCATGCCAGTAAACGATCTTATTTCTTAATATTTTAAAATTATATTTAAGATTAATTGACTTGTAAAAATTATATTCAAGATCCTTTACTGACTGACTTATGTACTCCAAGTTATCCATCTTTATTCATTTCAGCTTTCAATTTTGCCAATTCATCATCAACTGAACCTTTACTCTCCAGCTTTTCAAATTCATCATCTAAATTTTCTGTTTTTAGTTCTTCATATAATTCATCACTAGCCTGAGCCTGAGCTTCCATTTTGCTAACTCTTTTTTCAAGCCTATCCAAGTTGTCTTTTGCATTTTTTTTACCTATTCCACTCATTGTTTCATTAATTTCTTTAGTGGCTCTTGCATTTTCAGCTAAAGCAATTAATTCATCTTGCTTATCTTCAGCTTCATCAATTTTTTCTTTTAATTTATTCAATTTATTTTTATGTATATCAGCAATTTTTCTTCTTTCTTTTACTTGATTTTGATATTTTTCATAATCTTTTTCTGCTTCTTGTTTCTTTTCTAGAGCTTTTTTAGCAAGATCTTCATTAGTTGCCTCTAATGCCTGTTTAGCTCTATTTGTCCAATGTTCTATTTCTTCTTTAGATTTATTAGATTTTGCCTCAGCTTCTTTAACTAAGGTTATTGATTTTGCTACAGCACTTTTTGCCTCATTATATTCAGCCTTCATATTACGTAATTCTTCTTTTACAATAGCTTCAATATTTTTTTCTTCCAATTTGTCCATTGTTTGATTCGCTTTACCTTTTACAAGAGTCTTCATTCTATCAAAAAAACTCATAAAACATCTCCTCCTTGTTTTAATAATCAATTTTTTAAAACATTTAATATCTAAGTAAAATGAAACTATTGTGCAGGATAAAAATCCAATAAACTTTCTTTAACTTCCTGACCAATACTAATTTCTAATTCGTTTCCCCATTTTTCTACAGAAATATTAGCTCCCAAAGCATTTTCAAAATCCCAATATTCTACTGATTGACCAGTAGAAGCACCTACCTTACCTTCTGCCTTTATTAAAGCCCTACCTTTTTCTAACAAAGAATATCTTTCACCTTCATAATTAATAACTGTTGGAATCTCGGTTTGTATAATACTATATAATTCATGATCTGGCTTTAATTTTTCAAAAAGTCCTAAAATTACTACATCATCATCTTCAGCACTGAACCACAAATGTTTATGTCCATCAAAAAGATGATAATCATACCAATAATACCCATTATCTTCATATGTGATTTTACCTATGACCTGATACTCAGTTAAGTCATATTCAATAATATCATTTATTTCTAAGTTAAATGGATTTCTTGTTCTTATTTTATTTTTTTTATTCCTAAAAGGAATATTCTTGAAAAAGCCTATAGCCAACACCTCCTTTATATTTTATAAATATATTCCATTATTATGGATATTATAACACCAGTTAAAAATATAATCAAGTAAAATAAATATTTTAAAATCTTATAAAAAAAACCCGTTTTTCTATTTATTCGCATAGAAAAATGGGTACGCGTATCCCTAGGTACTCCCAATTCTACAAGTTATTATAAGCTTGCAGAATGGAGTGTACTAGTACTGTATTATAAAAGTGACTTAATTAAAACTCCAATCTGTAAAGAAAAGAAATTACTTACAACTTTTCTTTACCAGTCATATCTACTTTTAATAATTTCTTATTATCACAGGCTTTTCTACCTACTTTAGCAACATCAATCCACTTGCCACCTTTTTTTATTCTGACTACATCAGCTGTAAAATCATTATTAGTTCCTTCCATAGAACTATTTGATAAAAGCCAACTACCTACACCATAGATATCCACTGGCACCTGAGAATTTTCAAAACTACGTATTTTTTCAGGATCAAAACCACCTGTAGCAATTATTTTTACATCTTTACAATATTGCATTGCCAATTCTATATCCTTATCTTTTATATCCCAATCAAGATATGCCTTATCTATAGAATTCCTCAATTTATAAATCAATCTAGCATTTACACCATTATCTAGTTTTTTATCTCCTAATGGCTCTACTGATATATCGCGTAAGCTTGATGATGTATCTGGGCGAACTCCAAATAATTTGTATTTTTTCGCTTCTTCATAGTCTCCTGATTTATATAAAAAAGAATACTTTTCAAACATTGTTTTAAGAACTTTAAGGCTTGTCCCAATACAATCATTATTAAAATCAACAAGAGCAATCCTATTTATATTTGTAGGCATTAAACGACAAAATTGATTTACTGCTTCTGCTGTATCAGCCATAAAGGCAGCAATATAAGAATGGCTGATAGTACCACCACCACTTCCTCCCCACCAACTACCTTGCTCATCAGTAGATACATACTGTTTACTATTGGCTGAATAATCCCTATTGTATGCACTAACACCTAAAGTATAAGCATAACCATGTAAAGCCTGTAACTTATAATGGGCAAAACGAGCAGGAAAGAACAAAATATCCTTTCCTCTTGCAGCTTCTAAAACCTGATATACATTAGTAGCTGTCCGGGTAGCTTCAGTTAGAGAACCTATTATAGGTGTCTCTAAAATAGCAAACTCTTTATATTTACCCCGTATTTTAATTACAGGCTCAACATTTAAAGGGTCACCAGAAGAGTAAAGTTTTTCACCATCGTGGCAAGCTTCTACTTCTAGATCCTTAGCAGTATTAATGAATTTTCCATCCTGATTAATATAACCAGTACATTCTTTTAAAATTGCCAGTGCTTCATCTACACCACCAATTATAGAAAAAGGATTACGTCTGGTAAATATCTGCATTTCCACTTCAATATTACCAATATCAAGTTCATTATAACAATAGTTTTCCTCGGATAGTTTTTCTAAAATATTAGATATATTTTTAAAATAGACGTCTGAGTACCAACCTTTAACCATTCTTTCTTTGTCTAATTGAAATACATCTGCTGAAAGTCGCTCGCCATTGAATACTGTCAATTCCAACACTCCTTGTTCTTATATTATAAGCTATATTACTTTATTTATAATCACATCATAGTTAATGTATAAGAAGATTATTTACTCAATAATTTAAGAAAAAATCTTAAATAATCATAAGACTACTATTTATTAAAGTATTCTATATATCTATAAAATTACCTGCTTTTTAAATTATGCTCGAGCAAATATATTAAATATACTATTAATTATCAAATTAATTATTCTCAATATTATCTGGAAGAAAGATGCTTTATTTACATCACGATCAATAATTACATCTTCTGTTTTTACTAATGTATCACCTTTATAAATTCTAACTTCACCTATTTTGTCACCCATAGATAAAGGTGCGATTATTTTTTCTTGAAGAACTATCTCCTTGATAATCTCATCTTCACTTCCCCTTTTTATAGGGATTATTACTTCTCCTTCAATTATTGCTCTAGCAAATTGATCCTCTGCATTTATAATATTAAGTTCCTGTACCAAATCACCTTTTTGGGCTGCTTCAAATCCCTGGTACATTCCAAAACCATATGTTAATAATGCACCTGCTTCTTCAAAACGATCTTGTGAATTATCATTCCCCATAACAACAGCAATAAAACGCAGTCCACCCCTTGTAGCTGTTGATGTTAAACAAAATCGTGCTTCTTCTGTATATCCTGTTTTTAATCCATCTGCTCCTTTATAAAACCTTACAAGACGATTTGTATTATTTAATACAGATTCTCCATTTCGTAGGTAATCCATCCAGGTTGATGTCCATTCCAACACTTTTTTATGTTTTATAAGTTCTCGACCCATAATTGCTAAATCTCTTGCTGTAGTATAATTACCTTGAATATCCTCATCTTCAGATGGCAAGCCATTTGTATTATAAAAAAAAGTATTTTTTAGTCCCAATTCTTTAGCTCTTTCATTCATTCTTTTAACAAAGGCTTGCTCAGTTCCATAAAGATATTCTGCTACAGCAACACAGGCATCATTAGCAGATACAATGGCAATGGCTTTCATCATATTTTCCAATGTCATTTCTTCTCCTGGCTCTAACCAAATCTGTGATCCACCCATACTAGCTGCAAGTTCACTTACAACTATTTTATCTTCTAATGTAGCTCTACCTTCTTCAACTGCTTCCATTACTAATAACATTGTCATAATTTTAGTCATACTTGCTGGCGGTAGCTGAGTATCAGCTTCTTTTTGAAATATTATTTCACCAGTTTCATATTCCATCAGGATTGCTGATTTTGAATCTAGTTCTAAATCTTGACTAGCTATAATAGATGTAGAAAACAAAATAAAGATTAGTATAAAAGAAAGAATTAATTTTTTAAACATAAAAAAACCTCCTTTTCTGTACTATTAATATTTATTAATTAATAAGACAGAATATACCGGAGGTCTTCTAAATCATTATTCTTTTTTACCCAGCAACTGCTTTATTCTTTTGCATCTCCCATTGGACTATCACTAAGTCAAAATATATACTCTTTTTCAATTACTAGAAGCCTACATCCATTTCTTAAAGTAGCAAGTCTATGAGCAATTACAAAGGTAGTTCTATTTAAATTTTAATTTTAATTATTATAATAATCTTTAATAATATTATAAGGCAAAAATTGTAATAAATAATCATTAATACGTTTATCTTTAACAATGTATTCTTCATTAATCAATATTTCACCTTTTAAATCATTAAAACTAAAAGTTATAAGTGTACCATCATTATTTGTTAATTTAGCAAAAATTCTTGCGTTAATAATATCAGTTTCTTTCCTTTTTCTTATTTCAATATCACTTAAAATATCTACAATTTCCATATTTTCAATAAGAATTATTTCATTTATAACCACTTTAGATTGATAATTTTTAATAAGATCTTCAGGATTTAATGGCGCAAAAGTAAGTGCATTTAAATTCAAATAAAACATCTCTAATCTTAATCTATTAACTATCGCATTTTCAAAATTAAGATGAATATTATCTAAGATATCATCAGGTATATTTTTTGCTTGAATATTACTACTTAAAATTACAATTACAAATAATAAAACAATAATTATATTTTTCATTTAGACACCCCCTCATAAACTTAAACCTAAGTATCCTTCATGTTTTATAGTAATAATCATCATAAGTTTTTACTATTGTTTCTTCATATAATAATTTACCCGATTCACTTGCTACACTAACAGAGACTCTTTATTTTAAAATTGTCTCTCTCATCCTCGCTTATTCTTAAAATTTTAACACTGTTAGTTTTAATTAGGAAGACCGGAAGGGTGACTTTAATTAGAATTATAGTTTTTTACTAAAAAATTCAATTATAGTCACCCTTGGAACACCACTAAAACCATGGTGCCTTTCCAACATTCCCATTTCTTTAGCTCTTAGTGCTTCTTCTAGTACAAAAATAATAGTTAATAACTTATCTTTTTGTATTAATTTTATACCATACAGAAATTTCATTAATAACTGTAAAATATTTATAGTAATAAAAAGCATCACACATTTTTTTCCATAAATAATTTATGGTGCTTCTGTCAGCCACATTACTATAAAAGGAGAAAGTAATGCATGTATTATTAACAATACTTTTAAAGAATATATAATCTTATTAGTCGCTTCATTATAAGATCTTTAACAACAATATAAAAACCTATTATCGCAAAGATACCTGCTGGTATAAAGGTTAACATTCGAATAAATTCTAATCTATTTTCAATTGTTTCCAACAAAGTAATCACTCCAATCAAAAAACTAGCTTTTAACCAAAAAGAGGTATTCCCCAAACTCTTCCAAGTAAAAGCATAATTGCAGTAAGAATAGCAGTTTACTCCTGTATATTCCAGACTCCATCCTGATATTCTGCCAATACATTATGTGATCTTCCATCATAATAGTAGCCACTTATTTCAATCCTACCACCATCTCCTGGTGTTAACTCTTTACTGATCCTTCTATTTAAGGCATCATAGCATATTCTATTGTTCCTGTAAAAGCCGTCAAAAAGCTTATGATTATTACTTAGATTACTGACTTTTGTAAGTCTATTTTCATAGTTATATTGATAAAACAAAGTATATCTTTTTCTTAACTCTAAACTTTTAACACAAATTAATCTTCAATTTTAGGAAGTTCCAGCAAGATATAAGTTGCAGTTTCTCGATGTGCATGAACATCTTTTCTGTCATTTGCAAGTACAAGTAGCAAATGATTATTAGATGTATAGATATCTATTAATTCTTTATCAAACGAATACAATTCTTTTGTATCTTTAGTTTCAATATTATAAAGAAATATTTTATTATCATATTCATAAACTACATTATCACCAGAAAATTTTGCATTATGATAGTTTTTCTCAATTATCTCCATCTCTTTTTCTTTAAGATTATAAACGTACAATTCTGTATAATATTGCTTTATTCCATCTTTACTATAGAAATTGCCATATATTAATATGTTTTTCCTATCATAATTAATAACAGGGCGAGTTATTTCTTCAATATATATAATATTCTCAATCTCACCTGTTTTAATATTTAATTCATTTAATGTATTTTGTTCACTATCTACAAAGTATATGTTATCTTTATGATGAACCAAAATAGAAGGTCTAGCAGCAGTGTTTGGTAGCTCAGTCTTCCAATTTAATTTTCTATCACTGATATTTATACTGTATATTACATTAATATCATATCCTTTAATTATAGGGATAATTATATTATCTTCATTTATCACCATAGGATCTCTTACATATTTAATTTGATGATGAAACTCATAAATTTCTTCTATAGTTTCATCTTTCAAATCTATACTATTAAGTACAAATCTATCATATCCATTTTCTCTTGCTATAAAATAGAGTTTACATTTCGATCCCAATTGAGTCGCCATTGCTTTTCCTTCAATATCATATTTTTTTAAATACTCTCCAGTAGATATATCTATTTTATATATTTTATCAGACTGTTCTGTTCCAGTATATAATTCGTTCTTATACAAAACTGGTTGATTATAAGTATATACTACCTCACCTATTTTATCTGTCCATTCTACTTTACCGTTATCTATATTTATACACTTTAACCCACCAGATCCAGTTAAAATTATTTTAGTGTCTCCGAAAAATTGAATCGTATATATTTCTCCTTTTAATTTAGTTCTCCATAATGTATCCTTGTCTCTATTCACTATAATTACCAAAAGAGTTAAAGATATGATAAAAAAAATTATTAGTATTAATATTTTGAAAGTATTATTAATCATCCTTCATCACATTCCCTTGCATCAATTATATGCAATTCTCCATATTTTATTTGTTCTTCATATCTTTTAAAGGGGTTTCTTGATTTTGAATTAACTGTAACAGTACTTGTTCTTGTATTATTTAATTCATCAAGTATTTTTTCAGCACAGGTATTTGGTACCATAACACAACCATATGTTGTTCCACTACCAGTAAAATGCAATCTCAAATGTTCTCGCTCTGCTTGATCTTGATCTTCAAAATATACTTTATCATCACCATAATTAGTATCCTGAGCTTCTAACCTATGATATAACTTATACCCTATTAATGGGTTGTCAGGATGTGTATGTTCTAAAATATCATATGTGCCAAAAGGAGCATAATAGTTAGAATCATCTAGTTCTCCCCATACAAGACCTCCTGATTTTACATCATCAACTCTAAAACTTTCTTCTGTGTCCATATTAGTCACATCCATATGACCTGAAGCTGTTTTACCACCAGCAGGAGTAGTAGTGATCGTATTGATAATCAATACTTCCCCAGGCGTTTACTTCCTGAATCATATTACCAGCAGGGTCATAGTTCTACTTCTACTTTAATAAATTTGACTAATTCGTCATAGTAACAACTTAATTAAATTTCCTGTATCTTTTTATTATTTCTTTCTTCCAATATATTTATTTTTTTAGTCAATAAATATACTGATAGCCCCATTAACAAGCCATATAGCCAACCAAAAAATAGAAGAGGGCTAATAAAAATAATAAATGCTATCTCAATAGGACTCATAAAATTAGGAATATCATATATTCTATTATAAACAATCCAATTCCCAAATCAACATGCTACTATACTAACTATATATCCAGAAAAAATACCAAATAAGAAAAGTTTTTTAAGTTTTATAGATTTAAAAACATATAATGTAAAAATTTGTAAGAATATCAAAAATAGCATTATAAATACTACTATGTAGCTTATAAAATACCTAATAAAAAAATCTTTTGCAAAAATACTAAAGGGTGTAAACAAAATATATGATAAAGGTATAAACAAAATAAATGTTAAGGGAATATATATAATATTTGTTAGAAAAAGCAATAATATTGATACAAAAAGGTTTTTTAATAAACGATTTAATTTTCATTCTACCATTGAACCTCCTCACAGATCAACCATCTTTTCTTTTTACTACCACAAAATTTTGTACTCATATGTCCCAAGATTAGCACCAATAAATTTTAATATTAGATTTCCCTCTTCACTTATATCACTTCTACTTAATGAGCGGAATCCTTTCATATGCCTATCCGCTTCTTCAAAATTACCTCTCTCAATTTCAATTAAAGCTGCATATAAAGACGCTTCATCTAAAAGAAAGTTATTTCTGTTATTTGCTTTTAATAATAAATCTAATGCCCTATCCTTTTCATCATTCCAAAAATAAGCAACACCCTTCATTGTATAGTATGCAAGCATACCTTTACTATCTAAGTTATCAATTTCAAGATTTAAATTTAAAACATCATTATGCTTCCAGAGAAAATAATCAATATACATATTAATAAAATCTTCATTATCTCTATACCTGTACATATAATTCAATTTTTCTATTGTACTAGCAGCTTCAGAATTTCTTGCCAGTATTCTTTGAAAGAATGGTAATGGTAATTTATTTGTTTGCTGAAATTTATCCCAATCCTTTTTAATAAAATGATATCTAACTAGTTTAGCATGATATTGTAAATAATAACGAATAATGTCTTCGTACTCTTGTAATCCTTCCTCTATTAGTTCAAGAGCAAGCTCTTCTTTGCCTATAGCAAAATATAAATCAATTAAATTAAATGCTGCAGGTGCATATTCATACACTCGAGATATAGTAGTATTCTCTAGTGCCCATTCCAAATGTTTAATCGCTCTGTCATAATCCTGTGTTCTAAAGTATAGTCTCCCTAACCGCTCTATGAATAAACTACTGCGAAAAACCGATTCCTCTAGTATATCTAAATATTCTTCAGAATATTTCAATGCTTCTTTATATCTATATAAATCGAATAATATTTTCGTTCTTCTCCTATAAAAACTTGGTATCCTAAAATGATTAAGATTTTTAGATAAAATTTGGTTTATAAGCTCTAACTCCACCTCATATTCAGCCTGTCTTTGTAATTCAATTATAGCGGTATTATATATATCACTAATTATATTTACGTCTTCATAAGTTAAAACATAATCTAATCTAGACATCATATCTTCAAATCTTTTTTCTTGTATTAAACTTCGTATCTCTTGCCTTTCTTTATCAATATCCAGATCACTGGCAGAAACAAAGTTATTTATATAAAAGATAAAAAGTAAGAATAATAAAACAATAATAACAGATTTCATTTATATTCACCCCTTATTAAAAAATCATATAGCTATAATCATTCATTAATATGATTATAGCTATATATATATAATTCATAGCTTCATCAAAATCTATATTTCCTGTTTCCATTTGTGACATCCATGTTTGCCATGCCTCTTTATCTGTATGCATTACACTATGAGCATTCGTAAAGTGCCTTAAAGGATTCAATGACCAAGGATACTTATTATATGCTATATTATTTGCTCCTTCAAATTCCCTACCTACTGGACCAACTTCACCTATTAATGGTAAACGAAATTTGCCTCCACTAACTTGAGTATCATCCCATGTATTATATATATGATTATGATTATTTACATTATCACCTTCTAGTTGATACTCTCTTACAGGAGTAGCTATAGTTATTAAATTATCTACCTCAATGTCATGCTTATCAAGCTCATTAGCCGCTAATATACCTACATTTCCACCATGACTATGACCAACAATACCAATATGTTCATCTTTATTTTCTACATGGTAAGAAATTATTTCTTCTGCTAATCTTTCAGCGGCTTCGCGTCTAGCCTCATCTGTATTTCCTCCAGTCCATTGAAACTTAGTTGCATCATCATCTAGTGCCTTTTCAAGATCTTCAATAAATTCATCGGAAAATGTGTCTGGATCACTCCAGGTTCCATGTACAACCCAGGTCTTCAACCCCAAAGGATCCCAAAGATTAACAGGATCACTAAAACAATACTGATACCAGTTCATACCATCACGGATAGGATCAGGAGTCATCCATCTCTTACTCACCGGGTTATATGTCCTATATGCAAAAGAATGCATCCAGATTTCTGCTTCAAATCTCTGTCCTGTAAATCCAAAAGGGTTATTATTCTGAGTAGTTCTAAAACGTCCTTCATATGGATTACCATAAACATTATAACTATAACTTTCGGATACATTTCCATAATTATCTGAAACTACTCTCATTGAACCAAGTCCATCTTTATGATAGAAATATAGTTCAGAATTCATATGCCATGGATTAGGGTCTTTAATAGTATTATAGGCTGAATAGTTGTATTCTTCAATATAATAATTACTGTACAAATCTAAAGCATTTCCGCTTTTTCTAATATCTCTATGCAAGCTCTCTACTTCCGATCTTAGTTGATAGATCTTATCTGAAATATACTGATCTGGATTAGTACTTTTTCTGTAATATTCTTCAGTACTGGGATATGTAGTTATTTATCATATGTTCTATTATTTTAAAATCAGAATAAGTGGTATTACTAGTGCGGTTTTGATCTACATTGTCAACAATATCATCTTTAAGACCATTAATTACTTCAAATTTGTCTATACAAACAAAGTTTCCATAAGCAGTCACTGTATCATTATCGAAATCAATATTTATGGAAGAATATTTTTTAAAAATTTTATCCTGTTATAACAGGAAGTGTAACAATTTAAATTAGATACTTTTACGGTCAGAAAAATAATCTAAGCATCACTAAAGCTATTGGTTGAATAAATCTTTTATTATATGATACTCTTATAGTTAAAATAGCAAAATAAGAATAAAAAAGCAGGAACTCACCTGCTAATTTATGTTTTCATTTCTTCTTAAATTATATTAATTTTTTCTTTGCAAATCTTTATCACTATTTCTAAATAATGATAGGTTTATTCGTTTTTATTTTTATCCTTTTTAACCCACTTATAAATAAAGTACACAGCAAAAAGCAGTAAAAATATATCAATAAAAGAATATAACACTCTTCCTATATTACCCAAAAAAACACTCCCCTCATAACAAAAAAATCATTTTTGCCATCTATATTTATGGTGCTTCTGTCAGCCACATTACTATAAAAGGAGAAAGTAATGCAAGTATTATTAACAATACTTTTAAAAAATACATAATCTTATTATTTGCTTCGTTATAAGATCTTTTAACAACAATATAAAAACCTAATATCGCAAAAATACCTGCTGGTATAAAGGTTAACATTCGAATGAATTCTAATCTAATTTCAATTGTTTCTAACAAAATAATCACTCCATTCAAAAAAACAGTTTTTAACCAAAAAGAGGTATTCCCCATACTCTTTCAAGTAAGAGCGTGATTGTTGTAAGAATAGCAAGTGCTATGAACAATTTTAGTATAAGCCTAAATAATATTTCATAATAAGAATATTCTTTTTGAAAATCAATAGCCAAACTATACACCGCATAAACAATAGCTACAAGAAATATTAGATCATTATTAGTGAAAGGATCTGTTAATAATATAAATATTATTATTAATGGAACCATCAAGATAAGAAATCTTTTAAATAATTCTTTATTCATATAATCATTCCTTTGCTAAAAATAGTAGTTATTACTGAAATCTATGGAAATTCTCAGTATTTGTTAAGAAGGTCTTAAACAAATACTGAGAGCAATATATATATAGGTGTTGAAGCTCCTAATGTAGCAGCTTTAGCTGTACCAGAACCTCCTACTATTAATATTCCAGCTGCACCTTGAGTTAATCCCCCAGCAACTTGAAGACCTCCGTCTAATATTTCTAAAGGTCTTTCCCACCATAATCCATAAGGATCCCAAAGATTAACCGGATCAGAACTCACATACTGATACCAGTTCATTCCATCATGGATAGGATCAGAAGTCAGCCATCTCTTACTCACGGGGTTGTATGTCCTGTAGGCAAAAGATAAGAATAAAAAAGCAGGAACTCACCTGCTAATTTATGTCTTCATTTCTTCTTAAATTATATTAATTTTTTCTTTACAAATCTTTATCACTATTTCGAAATAATGACAGGTTTATTCGTTTTTATTTTTATCCTTTTTAACCCACTTATAAATAAAGTACACAGCAAAAAGCAGTAAAAATATATCAATAAAAGAATATAACACTCTTCCTATATTACCCAAAAAAACACTCCCCTCATAACAAAAAAATCATTTTTGCCATCTATATTTATGGTGCTTCTGTCAGCCACATTACTATAAAAGGAGAAAGTAATGCAAGTATTATTAACAATACTTTTAAAAAATACATAATCTTATTATTTGCTTCGTTATAAGATTTTTTAACAACGATATAAAAACCATTATCGCAAAGATACCTGCTGGTATAAAGGTTAACATTCGAATGAATTCTAATCTGATTTCAATTGTTTCTAACAAAATAATCACTCCAATCAAAGGTTATTATTATCCCAAAAGAGGTATTCCCCATATCCTTTCAAGTAAGAGTGTGATTGCTGTAAGGATTGCAAAAGATATAAATAATTTTAATAACCCTCTAAATAATATTTCGTAATATGAATAGTCTTTTTGAAGATCAATTAACACATTATATGCGAAATACACAATAGCTATAAGCACAATTAAATCATGATTTGTAAAAGGATCAGTTGACAATAAATATAATATTATAATTGGAACCATCAAGAAAAGAAATCTTTTAAATAATTCTTTACTCATATAATCATTCCTTTGCTAAAAATAGTAGTTATTACTGAAATCTTTGGAAATTCTCAGTATTTGTTAAGAAGGTCTTAAACAAATACTGAGAGCAATATATATATCTTATAAATATACTATGATATTCTTTAAGTGTACCTTGAACACACTCATACACTTTAATTTTTATCCCTCAGATTTAATATAATCACCTTTCATATAATCAATAATTTCTGGTTTAATGAAACTTGAAGACCATTCATACCCTTTAATTCCATATCCCAGAACATCGCTAGCCAATCCCATTTTATGTCCTGTTGTAGAAATTTGATTTAATACTCTCCTAGGTTGTAGTTCTAGATACCATTCTCCAGCATTTATAGACGGTTTAATATGTGGAAATGGGGCATTTTTTTGTCTTATAGATTGAAGTTCTGCATACTTACCTTTAGACCCTTTTATATTTAAACCTATATCAACTGCTGAATATAAATGTCTTCCTACAAAACTACCTTCTTCTTCTTTGCCAAATACCCCTCCAATAGCTCCACCAGCTGTCTCATATCCATCCCTTGTAATATTTGAAGGGTCTTCAATCCCTCTTAATTTTCCCAATCCCTCTTGTACATTTCCTACACCATGATATGCTAAACCTGCTCCGGCTACTCCTGTCCATAGAGTTATAGGTGTTGAAGCTCCTAATGTACCAGCTTTAGCTACACCAGAACCACCAACTATCCCCATGCCACCTATGAATTGAACGCCTCCCCCAGCAACTTGAAGAACTCCGTCTAATATTTCTAAAGGTCTTTCCCACCATAATCCATAAGGATCCCAAAAATTAACCGGATCGCAACTCACATACTGATACCAGTTCATTCCATCACGAATAGGATCAGGAGTCATCCATCTCTTGCTCACCGGGTTATATGTCCGATAAGCAAAAGAGTACATCCAGGTTTCTGCCTCAAATCTTTGTCCTGTAAATCCATAAGGGTTATTATTCTGAGTAGTTCTAAAACGACCTTCATATGGATTACCATAAACACTATAGCTATAATTTTCTGATACATTTCCATAATTATCTGAAACTACTCTCATTGAACCAAGTCCATCTTTATGATAGAAATATAGTTCAGAATTCATATGCCATGGATTAGGATCTTTGATAGTGTTATAGGCTGCTAATCCATTTCCATAATAATATTCATTGAAATATTTGATCTGTCCTCCAGGAATATTAGTAGGACTATCTTTTTTACCTTTTCTATACTCCTGAATATTCCAGACTTCATCCTGATATTCTGCCAGCTCATTATGTGATCGACCATCATAGTAATAGCCACTTATTTCTATCCTGCCACCATCACCAGGAGTTAACTCTTTACTAATCCTTCTATTTAAAGCATCATAGGAATATTCTATTGTTCCTGTAAATGGATGCTCTCCTGCAAAAAGCTTATGATTGTTACTTAGATTACTGACTTTTGTAAGTCTATTTTCATAGTTATATTGATATTCGGCATAATTACCATCATATCCTTCTCTTAGCAGATTACCATTAGCATCATAATGGAATTCCCTATTACCTGCCTGTATAAGCTGATTAGCTTCATTGTATTGATAGTCAATACTTCCCCAGGCGTTTACTTCCTGTATCATATTACCAGCAGGGTCATAGTTGTATTCTTCAATATAATATCCGTTACTGTATAAATCTAAAGACTTGCCACTTTCTCTAATATCTCTATGCAAGTTCTCTACTTCTGATCTTAGTTGATAAATCTTATCTGAAATATACTGATCTGGATTAGTACTTTTCCTGTAATATTCGTCAGTATAGTCTAGATTTGTTTCCAAGCCATAATATGCTCTTTCATGACGGTTTGATTCTTTTTTAGCTCCTGAAAATAGATAATATACTTTTGTTAGTTTACCTACTGGGTCATATTTATAAGTAGTGACTTCTCCACTTCCCTCTACTTCCATAATTCTTTGATTACGCTGATTATAGATGTAACCATATGATTCTATCACATTACTGTTATAGTTATTCAAACCAGTAAAATGACTAATAGTTTCCAGTTGCCCATTAGGGGTATACGAATATTCGCTTCCTGTATTATTACTATTTATCTGATTAATTACTCTATTTAATTCATCATACCTATATTTTACCACTTTTCCATCTGCAAAAGCAAGTTCTTTTAATCGACTGGCTTCATCATAGAAATATTCTGTTACCCTCTCTTTCAAAATTCCACCATCATCTAAGCTTACTTTAGTTCTTTGACCTAATTCATTATATTGATATTCTACTGTATATTGATCATTTTCATTTTCTACTTCAACTTTTATAAGTCTGGCTAATTGATCATAATGATATTTCTGCTGTGAATTATCATTGACTGCAGTAGTCATAAGCCCTCTGCTATCATAGCTAAATTCATTATTATTACCATCTGCAAAAACTACTTGCAATAGTCTGTTTAATTCATCATAATTATAGTTTGTTTTATTTGAATTATAGTCTATTTGTTCAATCAAATTATTATTAGGGTCATATCTAAAGTTTTGTTCATCTCCCAAATAGTTAATTTCCTTTACTAATCTACCTAAAGCATCATATTCATATTGATAGTTGTTGCCGTTTCGATTAGTCATTTCAATTAGATTCCCGTTGGCATCATAAGTATAACTAACACTATTATTCAAAGCATCTATTTCTTCTATCATTCTATTAAGTTCATCATAATTATACTTTGTTATATAGCCCATCTCATCTTTTACTTCTATTAAATTTCCTGCTTTATCATAAGTAAATTCTATGCTATTTCCTGCAGCATCTATTTCCTTGATTAATCTATTAGCAGAATCATAAACGAATTCCACCCTGTTTCCAAGAGCATCTTCCTGCCAGGCTATACTGTCTAATTGATTATAGCCTATTTGAGTAATATTACCTAGTACATCTTCTATTTCAACAAGCCTATTTAATTCATCATATCTATATTGAGTTGTAATACCGGCTTCATTGGTTTGGCTAATAAGATTTCCTACAGGGTCATATTGATAATATTTACTATCTCCTAGAGAATTTTTTTCTCTAATCAGTCGTCCTTTTATATCATATTCATAATTTGTAACATTTCCTTCACTGTCAGTATTTGAAATTAAATTACCTACTTCATCATATTGATATTTTATTTCATTACCCTGTGCATCAATTTCTTTGATAAGTCTATTTCTGGAATCATACTCAAATTCTTTGGCATTGCCTCTGGCATCTATTTGTTTAATCTTATTTCCTGCAGCATCATACTCATATCTAACCCTTTGATTAAGGGCGTCTATAATTTCAGTGGTTCTCCCCATACTATCATATTTAAAATGAGTAATATTTCCTTCTTTATCTATTATGGATTTTAATAAATCATTTTCATTATAATTATATCTCACGCTATTATTTAAAGGATCTATTTCTTTTATTTTGCGATTTATTAGATCATATTCATATTTTGTAGTTCTTCCTTCCCCATCAGTAAGGGCTATAAGATTATCAGTAGAATCATATTGATATCTTGTTTCAATATCAGATTCTACCTGTACTGTTGATATCAATCTATTCAATGGATCATATTCATATATATAACTAACATTTTTAGCTAATATTTTCTTTTTCATATTTTCTGCTTCGTCATAGAATATTTCTTCTTCATTTCCAGCTGGATCTATTATTTTACTAAGATTGTTTCTTTCATCATATTCATAGCTAGTGATATTTCCATTAGCGTCTATTCTTTCAATTATATTATTTCTAGAATCATATTTAAACAGTTCTTCATTTCCTAATTCATCAACAATTTCAATCAAATTGTCATTATTATCATAAGTATATTTTATTTCAGCTTCATTAGGCTTAATGGTTTTAAGCAATCTTCCTATTTTATCATATTCATATCTTTCAATACTTCCATCAGGATATATTTTTTCTTCTAAATTTCCATATTGGTCATATTTAAATTCTATCCTATTTCCTCTCTGATCTATTTCTGCTATTAATAGACCTATTTCATTATATACAAAAGATTTACTTGAACCATCAGGATATTGAATAGCAGTTAGGTTCCCTTTATGATCATATATATAATTCGTAGTATAACCACTTTTATCAGTATTTGAACTTATTTTATTAAATTGATTATAAGTAAAACTACTCGTTCCTACAGGATCAGTAATGCTTGTAAGATTGTTATTGGCATCATAAGTAAAATGTTTTATATAGCCACGTTTATTAGCTTCAGTTACTAAATTATTATTATCATCATATGTCCTATAAATTCTATTATACTCTGCATCTATTTCTTCTACCGTTAGATGATTATCATTATATCTATAGATTGTTTTATTACCATTACGATTTATAAAAGTAGTCTCTTGAGATTCAAAATCATATTCATATGCCATCACAGCCCCACTTGAATCAATTTGATAATCCATAACTGTTCTACCATCTACTTCAGTATAGAAATATTCCCATCCTGAGCCATCTGGATATATTAATTCACTTAATCCATATTTATTATATTTATAGCGTCTAGTATTTCCTTCAGGATCTGTATAACTGGTCAATCTATTTCCTGAGTAATTGTAGCTATGTGTTCTTCCAATAGGATCAGTTATCTTTCTTATTTTACCAGCACTGACTTCTATCTTTACTTCCAGACCATTGCTTGAAACTATCTTTTGTAATTCTTGACTTAAATTATATTCAAATATTAGATAATTACCGTTTGTATCCTGTATTTTTTCTAATTTACCTAAATAAGAGTAATAATAAACTGTTTGATCTTTTCTGGTCAATTTATATGACCCGTCCTTTAAAATTTCCAGTTCATCTGCTTGAGGGTCATCAGCTTCCGTTTTACTACCATTAGGGAAATAATTCTTATTGCCATCAGCTAAAAATATTTCAGAATCATAATCAGGTTCTTCTATAATTCTATAAGTTTGAGGAACTCCCTTTTCATTAATAAATATTAATTTTCCAACTCCTGTTTTATCTCTTTGTGATTCTATATTATTATCAAGAGAATATTTATTTCTTTCTTCAAATACAGAAGAAAATTCAGCTTCTTTCATCGCATTATTTGCTGAGTTCAACGCTTCTTCATATGACTGTTCTATAAAATCTATGTCTAAATCATAATTAGTATTTTCATCTACTTCTTTTGCCATATTATACAAATCACTTATCTCATCAGCAATTCTAGTAAATTCTTCTTTTCTTTCTTCATAATTTCTACTTATACCCATTATAATACGAGTATCATAATTGAAATTCCAACCCTGTCCAAAAGAAAAGCTTCTTTGATTTGCATTACTATAATTTCTAATAATCTCTATATCAATTATAGAATTATTCAAACTAAGATCAATACTTCTACTTACATAATTCCCTGTAGTATATTGTACAGGATCACCAACTACTCCACTAAGATCTTCCTTATTTTCCTCAATCCACTCAAGATACTCTCCTAATTCTCTTTTTAAATTTTCCTCATAAAGCTGCTCAAAATCTTCTTGTAAGTCACTTATTTCATCTTCTGGAACTTCCAGGGTTACTCCACAATAAGCACATTTTGTTCCAGGACTATGATATTTATATGTAGAAGGAGTTCCTGTATAGTCACATCCTGAACATTCAGTTTCAACTCGACAACTAACCTGATAGCCATGATTACCTGTCTGAGGGCTTCCTGTCCCAGGGATTGCTACTGGTGAATGCGGCTTTTTTGTATCTTCAATAATTTTGGGATCTATTGTATGATCACAATAATATGTAGTACATTCTTTAAAATTTTGCTGATCCCAATGATACAAACTGTTATATTCTCTTGATATATCTGCTTCAGGACAGACATGTTTATAGTGAGTGCCTTGCATTGCATTTTTTTTACCACAATTAGAACATTCCACATCCCATGATTCCCAATGAAATAAATCATTATTGCCATATTCTGTACTTCCACTTACTCTTTGCCAATCATGTGGATTACAACCATTCTCGGAATTATCATCCGAGCTAATAAATATTAAGGCATTGTAGTTCTCCTCTATATTTTCACAATTGTAGTCACAACAATCTAATGAATTACAACAGTCCTCTTCGAAATTAAAACATTCTTCAAAATCTTGCTTACAATAATTATGGCAGCAGTCTTGTATTTCATAATGATGATCACACTCATGATTATCATTATAATGGATATGTAAATCACTTTCATGATTGCATTCATAATCATGATGATTACAAGCTTGTACAAGAAAATCAAATCCATATACCCCTTGAATAAGTATAAAAAACGATAATAAAAAAAACATTAAGAATACCTTTTTTTTAATAAACATAATATAACACTCCTTTAATTTAAATTAAATAAAAATCATTTAAAATATTAATACTAGCAAAAATAACTAAGTTTAAACTAATATATCTTACTGAATTATATGATTTCTTAAAATATATATTTAACTCCTTTCAAATTTTAGTTTTCAATAAATATAGCCAATTATTTAAAATATTATCATAATATATATATATATAGTCAAATATTTCTATATATTATATAAGAAAAAGCAGGAGACACATAAGTGCTCCTGCTTCTTACAAATATAAAGTATTCTATTATTATAAAATAACCTTATGTATCAGATCGATCTCCTTAGCTTTTTCTGCTTCTATACTATAAGTCGCTTTTAGTCTTGTTTTTACAGCAGCTAAGTTCTCCTGATTATTATAATAAATTCTAAGTAATGGCTCATCCTTTTTAACTTTATCCCCTACTTTCTTCAAAAGCTTTATACCAACAAGATGATCTATTTTGCTTTCTTTACTTTCTCTTCCTGCGCCTAAAAGCATAGCAGCCAGCCCTATTTCTCTGGCATTTATAGCAGTTACAAAGCCATCCTGCTCAGCTTTAAGTTCAAGTTTTTTCTCAGCTTCAGGTAGATTGTCATTTTTAATTAAAGCACTATCTCCACCCTGCTTCTCAATAAGCTGAAGAAATTTATCCATAGCTTTTCCTGAAGCAATTATTTCATTCAATATCTGATATCCCTCTTCATAGTCCTCTGCTTTATCTGCCAGTACCAGCATATATGCTCCTAACGTTAAGCACAATTCACGTAAATCCTCAGGCCCTTCCCCTCGCAAAGTATCTATGGCTTCCTGTACTTCCAAGATATTGCCAACATTATCACCTAATGGCTGATTCATATCTGATATAACTGCAATTGTTTCCCTTCCAACATTCTTACCAATACTAACCATCTCTTCAGCCAGCTTAATTGCATCATCAAGTTGGCGCATGAAAGCTCCGTTACCAGTCTTCACATCAAGTAAAATACCATTTGCACCACCTGCTATTTTCTTACTCATAATACTACTGGCTATCAAAGGGATTGAATCAACTGTAGCTGTTACATCTCTTAAAGCATATAATTTCTTATCAGCTGGAGTAATATTAGCAGTCTGTGCCATAATTGAAATTCCAATAAAATTTACATTATCAATAAAATCCTTACTAGATATTTCAGTAGAAAAACCAGGTATTGACTCCAACTTATCGATTGTCCCACCAGTATGCCCAAGACCTCTTCCAGACATCTTAGCAAGAGGAATTCCAGCAGCACTTACCAAAGGGGCCAATACCAGTGTAGTCTTATCCCCGACACCACCAGTACTATGTTTATCAACTATCTTAGCATCTATAGCTGATAAATCAATCATATCACCAGACTCAGCCATAGCAGTTGTAAGATGTGAAGTTTCTTCTTTATCCAGCCCCTGAAAATATACTGCCATGGCCCATGCAGACATCTGGTAATCAGGGACATCTCCTCTACTATAAGACTCTATCAAAAAATTGATTTCTTCTTTACTTAACTTATCCCCTTCACGCTTTTTATAAATTATATCATAAGCCCTCAAGACATCACCTCATTTTATAAGAGTAATTTATCATTTAACTCTCTTTTTTTAAAATACAGAAATTATTCTCCTAATTTTTTAATAATACCTCTTATTAAAGTAATAAATTGTGGTCTTACTTTTTCAGCGATTTCTACAACTTCACTATGGTCCAGAGCTTGGGGTAATATACCTGCAGCCATATTAGTAATGCAGGATATTCCTAATACCTTTAGATTCATATGAGATGCAACAATAACTTCAGGAACAGTTGACATACCAACAGCATCAATACCATTTCCAGCTAAAAAACGAATTTCTGCAGGAGTCTCATAACTAGGCCCACTCATAGCTGCATAAACACCTTTTCGTGTAATAATACCATGATCAGAAGCAACTTTTTCTGCTAAGGAAATTAAATCCTTAGAATATGCTTCACTCATATCAGGAAATCTAGGTCCATAGTCATCTAAATTCATACCAATCAAAGGATTATCTCCCATCATATTGATATGATCTGAAATAATCATAAACTCTCCTGGCCAAAAATTCTTATTAACACCACCTGCAGCATTAGTAACAATCAACGTATCAATACCAAGATTCTTCATAACCCTAACAGGCAAAGTTAATTCTTCCATAGAATAACCTTCATAATAGTGAAAACGTCCTTGCATTGCAAGTACTTCACTACCTTCTAAATTACCCAAGACTAATTGGCCTGCATGACCACTAACAGTGGAAACAGGAAAATCAGGAATATCTTGATAAGGGATTTTAACTGCATTTTCAATCTCCTCAGCCAGCACACCTAATCCAGAACCTAGAATCAAAGCTACTTTCGGCATATTATCAACTTTTTTTTCTATGTATTTAGCTGCATTTTCAATAATATCCTTCATAAAAACACATCCTTTCAATCTCTCTTGTGAAAAAATCCTCTTAGAATATCTTCTTATAGTTAATTATATCATTGCAAAATATCTTCTGCAAAACTTTCTCCATTACTAGTCTTTTCAACATTAAGTAAATCAGAAATACTAGCTGCTAAATCTGCAAAGGACTTTCTAACTCCTATATTATAATCAGACTTTATCATATCGCCATAAGCAAGAATAGGAACATATTCTCTAGTATGATCTGTTCCTTTAAAAGTAGGGTCACAACCATGATCAGCAGTTATAAATAAAATATCTTCCTTATTCATCTTAGACATAATCTCTGGAAGTCTTTGATCAAAATCTTGCAAAGCATTAGCATAACCTTCTACATTTCTACGATGACCATAGCTCATATCGAACTCAACTAGATTTACAAACAATAAGCCTTCCTTTAAATCATCCATATAATCTAGTAAAGCATCTACAGAATCCATATTACTAACAGTATGATTGGACTCACTTACCCCTTTGCCTGCAAAGATATCAATAATCTTACCAACAGCATATACTGATTTATCTCCTTGACTTATCTTATCCAAAACAGTATCTTCAAAAGGTTCTAAGGAAAAGTCTTCACGCCTGTCAGTCCTGGTAAAATTACCAGTTTCTCCTATAAAAGGTCTAGCAATAACCCTAGCTACAGCATGTTCACCCGTTAATATTTTTCTAGCCTTTCGACAGATATCATACAATTCTTCTACAGAAATTATATCTTCATGAGCAGCTATTTGAAATACACTATCTGCTGATGTATATACAATGGGCTTGCCACTTTTTATATGTTCTTCTCCCAATTCCTCTATTATCTTTGTTCCTGAAGCAGCTTCATTGCCTAGTATATCCCTACCAATTGACTCTTTAAATTTATTAATTAGCTCATCGGGAAATCCATTAGGATATGTAGGAAAAGGCTCTTTTAACACTATTCCAGCCAGCTCCCAATGACCAGTAGTTGTATCTTTACCACTGGAAATTGCCCCCATCTTTCCATAAGATCCAATTGCCTTAAGATCAGACTTGATACCTTTAATAGGATGTATTTTTCCTAAGCCCATTTTTTCCAAATTAGCTAGACTTAAACCTGATAGTTCTTTGGAAATATTAGCAAGGGTATTAGCACCCTCATCTCCATACTTTGCTGCATCAGGCAATTCACCTATACCTACACTATCAAGGACTATTAAGATTACTCTCTTCACTTTCATTGAAACCTCCTTATATAAACAAAACCCTATCAAACATATATAATGTTGATAAGGCTTTTATTTTTTATTTAGCTATTAGTATAATGCTTATTAGTATATTATTATATTAGTCTCCAAAAGTTATTCCAATAGCTTTTGCAGTTTGGACTAACTCTCCTTCTGGATCAACATTTTTCAACTGACCTATTACATCTTCTAAAGCAGCAGAACCAATTTGATTACCATTTAGAGTAACCATTTCTCCAAACTTACCTTTCATAGCTAACTCTACAGCTGCATTTCCATATCTAGTAGAAATATTACGATCAAAAGCAGTTGGTGAGCCACCTCTTTGTATATGACCAAGTACAGTTGCTCTTGATTCTAAGCCTACTAATTTCTCTAATTCATTTGAGACCTGGTCAGCAATTCCACCTAATCTAATTGGATCTGGACTGTCTTCAACAACATTTTTAACAACCATCTCACCAGTCACAGATTTAGCACCTTCAGCAACAACTACTATACTGTAGTTTTTACCTTTTTCTTGATTTTCTTTTATTTTCTCTGCTACTTTATTAATATCATATGGTATCTCTGGAATTAAAATAGCATCAGCACCACCGGCTAAACCAGCTTCTAAACCAATCCATCCAGCATAACGTCCCATAACCTCAAGGCACATAATTCTATGATGAGAAAAAGCTGTAGTATGTAACCTGTCCAAAGCTTCTGTAGCAACAGCAACAGCTGTATCATAACCAAAAGTTATATCAGTACATGCTAAATCATTGTCGATTGTTTTAGGCACAGCAATTATATTAACACCTTTTCTATGAAAATCTCTAGCACTTGTTAAAGTACCATCACCACCAACAATAACTAAAACATCCATACCTGCTTTTTTAATATTTTCTACACCAACATCAGATAAGTCCTTGTAAATTAATTCACCATCTTCTTTAAATGGCATCTTAAATAAATTAGTTTTATTCGAAGTATGAATAATAGTTCCACCTATAGATAAAATATCTTCTACACTATTTAAATCTAATTTTCTAGTTTCTCCATTAAATAAACCTTTATAACCGTTTACAAATCCTTCTACTTCAATTCCATATTTAAGGATAGCAGTTTTAGTAATAGCTCGAATAACTGCGTTTAATCCAGGACAATCTCCACCACCTGTTAATATACCTATTTTCTTTATCTCTTTTGACATGTAAAACCCTCCTAATAAATATTATAGTCTTGTAAGCTGAAAAAATATACATTTTTCAGTTTTTTTATACAATAAAGCAGACATATATTATAATATCGTTTTTTAAGAAAAATATCAATATAAATCTTAAAAATAATTTAAAATACCTGCATTTTTTCTATAATATCATATAAATAAGCGGAAGGAAAGGGAATTTTTTTAATTTATTTCTGTTCTTTACTATTTTATTTAATCATATTTAATTTTACGAGCTCCATTAGCTGGACTACTTATATATATATCAGGACTTATCCCTGTCTCCTCTTGATATTCATTTGATACATTAGCTATAAATTGATCTAGATATTTTTCTTCAATTAATGTAACAGTACAACCACCAAATCCTGCTCCTGTCATTCTTGAACCCAGGACTCCTTTTTGCTTTAAGGCCAAATCAACTAAAAGATCTAATTCTTTACAACTTACCTGATAGTCTTCTTCTAAACTTCGATGTGACTCAGTCATCAATTTGCCAAAAGTATCAAAATCATTATTTTTTAAAGCTGCAGAGGCTGTTAATACTCGATTGTTTTCGCTAATTACATGTTTAGCTCTTTTAGCAACTAATTCAGGCAAATCACTAGCATATTTATCATATTCTTCTATACTAATATCTCTTAAAGCTTTTATGTTATGATCTAGTTTATCTTGAAAAAAACTTACTGCTGCTTCACATTCCTCTCTCCGTTGATTGTATTCAGAATCTACTAAGCCCCTTGATACCTTAGAATTAGAGATGAGAATTTTATAATCATCACTTTTAAAAGGAATTAACTCATATTCATTACTACGACAATCTATCATTAATGCATGATCTTCTTTACCTAAACGGGAAATATATTGATCCATAATCCCACAATTAACGCCTACAAAATTATTCTCTGCCCTTTGAGATAAAAGAGCCATTTCTACAGCTTTTATATTAATATCGTGAAGCTTAGCTAAAGCATAAGCAGTTACAACTTCTAAAGCTGCAGAAGAACTTAAACCTGAACCCTGTGGAACATTTCCTGTAAAAATCAGATTAAAACCACTTAGTTCAAAATCTTCTTTTTGTAATTCATCAATTACACCTTTAATATAATTAATCCACATATTTTCTTCTTCAAACTCAAGGTCTAGCAAAGAAAAAAGAACTTCTTTCTCATAATCAAGAGAATATGCTCTAACTACTTGATCTTCCCTTAATTGAATAGCCATCCGTATATCCTTTTCAATTGCCATTGGTAATACAAATCCATCATTATAATCAGTATGTTCACCAATTAAATTAACTCTACCAGGAGCTGCAAAGACTCCTTTCTTTAAGCCAGTATCCTCAAATTTACTATTATAGATCTGCCATAATTCTTCTATATTCATTATCATATCCCTTTCTAAAAATCAATTTCAATATTTCGTAATTCCTCTGCCTTATCTTCAGCTAAGGCATTATTAATATATGCACCAGCACCAGCTTCACTACCAGCTAAATATTTTAGCTTTGTTTCAGTACGATATGGTGGATAAAACTCAATATGGAAATGAGAATAATCTTCAGCACTACCATCTGTAGGCTGTTGATGTATAGACATAATGTATGGAAAAGTAAAGTCGAAAAGATTATCATATTTCATTATCATTGTCTTTAAAATTTCAGCTAAATCTTTTTCTTCTTTTTCAGTAAAGTCATTAAAAGAAGGCAAATGTGAATTCGCATATATATGAACTTCATAAGTATAACGAGCAAAAAATGGTACTATAGCTGTAAAAGAATCGTTAGAGACGACAACTCTTGAGCCGTCTTCCCTTTCTTCATTGATTACATTACAAAAAAGACATTCAGCATTTTTATCAAAATGATCTTTACTAGAGTCTAACTCTTTTTTTACTTTTGGTGGAATAAAAGGATATGCATAGATTTGACCATGAGGATGTTCAAGAGTAACACCCACTTCTTCACCTTTATTCTCAAAAATAAATACATAATCAATAAAATCCTTACTACCTAATTCTTTATATCGATCACGCCAAACTTTAATCAATTTATGAAAACGACTGAGAGGCTCTTTTGACATGGTTCCACCATGTTCTGATGTAAATAGTACTACTTCACAAATACCCTCAGCTTTATCGACAGGATATAAATCACTACCTTCTATTCCTGGCATACCAGGATTAACCCTCAAAGAAGGAAACTTGTTTTCAAATACTACTAGATCATAATCATCTGGAACTTCTGTAGGAAAACCACCTTCCTTTGTTGGACATAAAGGACAAAAATCCTTTGGCGGCTTAAAAGTACGATTCTGCCTATGTGTGGCTGTTATAACCCATTCTCTATTTATTGGATCCCATCTTAATTCAGACATAATAATTCTCCTCCTTGATATCTATTACTTATTTTTTTATTTTATATTTTATATTTTATATTTTATATTTTAAATTACTAATCTTCTTTTTTATCTTTAACTTTTTTATTATTATTATCTTTCTCATCATCAAAAGAATAATAAATTAAATATCTACCATCATCTTTTTTAATCTTATCTTTTTTCATTTCCATTAAACCCACCCTTTCTATGCCAGTTCCAGGCTGTTTCTATAATAGTTTTTAATTGATAATACTTTGGATTCCAATTTAACTCTTCTTTAATTTTATCTGAACTTGCAACTAATTTAGCAGGATCTCCTGCTCTTCTTTCACCTATTTCTGCTTCAATTTCCTTACCCACTACCTCAGATGCTGTATCTATAACCTCTTTAACAGAATAACCTTCACCATTACCAAGATTGTATATCCTACTACCCATACCATCTAACAAAGCTTCAACAGCCAGCACATGAGCATCAGCTAGATCATCCACATGTATATAATCTCTTATACAAGTACCATCTTTTGTAGGATAATCATCTCCGAAAATATATAATTTATCTCTTAGACCTAATGCTTTCTGTAAAACTATAGGGATTAAGTGAGATTCAGGATCATGAGCCTCACCAATTCTAGCTTCAGGATCTGCACCTGCAGCATTAAAATATCTTAATGAAGCATATTTGAACCCATGTATTTGATCATATCTTGCTAGCATCTTTTCAAAGAACAATTTACTATCACCATAAGTATTCCCAGGTCTGGTAGGATGATCCTCTTTAATAGGTACATCCTCAGGTTCACCATATACAGCTGCTGTTGAAGAAAAGACTATATTTTTCACATCAGAAGCCAGCATCGCTTCTAAAAGATTTAATCCATTAGAAACATTATTATGATAATACTTACCTGGATTCTCCATAGATTCACCTACTAGACTATCAGCAGCTAAGTGAATCACTCCATCGATCTTTTCTTCTTTCATTGTTTTACTAAGTAAATCAAAATCAGCCAGATCTCCTTCAATAAATTTACCATTTAAAACAGCTTCCTTATGTCCTTTGCTTAAATTATCATAAACCACTACATTATTATTAGCTTCAATTAATTTTTTGGCTACATGACTTCCAATATAGCCAGCACCACCAGTCACTAAAAAATTCATTAAATCACTCCTCTACTTGAAATATTTCTTCTAATACCATTGTTGCTGCTCCAATTGCACCAACTTTTTCTCCAAAAGATGTAAATGTAATAGTAATATTTTTACCTGCTATATGCAGGGATTTCTCTTTAACTTTCTTATTAATTATTTCTAATAATCGTTGGTTTCCGGCTAAATCACCTCCAATAATAATTTCTTTTGGATTAAGCAAATTAACTAGATTAGCAAGTCCAATTCCAAGATAATTAGCCGCCTCCTCCAATAAATCTACTGCCTTGTTCTTTCCCATAGAAAAGTCATTTAATAAATCATCCCATTGACTCTTCATATCTTTTAAAGATAAATCAGGATTAAAATCTTTATTATATTTTCTTAATAATCTCTTTGTAGAAATTAAGGATTCAAGACAACCGTGATTTCCACAACTACATAAAGGACCATTTTCTACAATAGACATATGTCCAAATTCGCCTGCACTAAAATCATATCCTTTAAATAACTTATCATCAATTACTATGGCAGCACCTATACCAGAACCAGTATTAACAAATATAAAGTTTTGATGCTCATTCCATTTCTCAGCAAGTGCCATTACTCTTACATCATTATCAATAAAAATAGGGTAATCAAAATGTTTCACTAATTCTTTTTTTACCTCTAATTCTTTCCATTGAAAATGAGGTGCAAATAGAGAAACACCTTTATCAGGATTCACAAGACCATGTAGTCCAATCCCAATACCATATATTTGCTTTTTCTCTATTTTACTTTCCATGTTTTTTATCATATCTCTACTTAGCTGAATAAAATTTTCTAAAGAATAATTATTTATTGTGATTTTTTCATAAGCAATAATATTTTTATTTAAATCCATTAAAACAGCTTTAAGATTTAATATACCCCATTCCAGTCCAATAAAATATGCTCCCTTTGCATTCAACTCTAATAGTACAGGCTTTCTTCCGCCCCGCGACTTACCTCGACTGCTCTCTTTTACTAATTTCAACTCCAACAATTCTTTTGTTATATTACTAACAGTTGCCGGTGATAAGCCTGTTTCTTCAGCAATTTCAGCTCTGGATATTAGCTTGTTTTTGTAAATAAGCTTTAAAATTAACTTTTCATTAATCTTCTTCATTAATTCAAAACTGGCTCTGCGCATATTAACCTTCCTTTTTAAACTTTGTTTATTTAATAAATTAACTAAGTTTATTATAAAATATTTTAACTATATTGTAAAGAAAAAAATATATTTTAACATCATTTTTAGACAGAACATAGAATATTATATACATTAAAACATTAAAAACAAGAGTTAATCCTGTCTCTTCAAGAATATATAGAAACGCAATTAGTTAAAAAGATTAAAATAATTATAGAAAGAAGGGATTACAATTATTTATTCATATAATTTAAGCGATAATATTTATTTTATAAGAAGTTCTCAAAAAAACGCTGACAAAATTCTTGATCAGTTTATAGAAAATAATTTAGAGCTAATGAATATAAATGTTATAATGAAAAAAATAAGTATTTATATAAAAGAGAGTAATCTAGATAAAATAAAAAAAGAGATTTCAAGTAATATAGATTATAGTATTAGTGAAAAGTTAACCATGGTGGAAATAGATTTTATCAAAGATGATTTACTTAATAATATTAGTAAATTACTTGAACTCTTAAAAGATAATGAAATAGAATTTATAGAACTGCTTATTAATAAAAACAATATCTATCTATATTTCCAGCAAGAATACAAAAATAAATTTATTAAATTATTTGATAAAATTAAAGGCGAGAAATAAGTTTATTTAATACTCAAGTTTGGGAGTTAAATTCTAAGTATGAAAACTGCTTAGCCATAAGTTCATTCGTAAAAAAGTCAGCATATATACAATTCTGTATTATGCTGACTTTGTTTATTATTATAGCTTAACTACTCAAACTTTGCAGTTGCTATAATAGTTTTAATATACTTCCTGTTTAGCCATCTGCTGAATGAACGTTAAAAAAGCACCAACCCCGCATGGAAGGCTATGAATGGTTAACAAAACACTGTGGCAGCGTATCAAACTTAATTAGTTTGTTTTGTTATTTATAGCTTGGAAGAGGAGTTGGGGGTAGCTTTTTTTGGTGAATGAAGTTATGGCTAAGCAGGCTTTATACTATAAATTCATTTGCGAAGTTTAAGTTAACTATTATATTGTAAACTTACCATCTTCATATATTGTTTTCCCATCAGCCAGGATAAGTCCTCCATTTTTCATATCACAAAGCATATCCCAATGAATAGAAGATAGATTTTTACCTGCTGTTTCTGGATAACTTCTACCTATAGCTAGATGTATTGTCCCTCCTATTTTTTCATCAAAGAGCATATTTCTAGAAAACTTATCAATACCATAATTACAGCCAACTGCAACTTCACCAACATATCTGGCTCCTTCATCAGTATCTAAAAGTGTATGCAGTAATTCTTCACCTTTAGCTGCACTTGCTTCAACAACTTTACCTTCTTTAAAAGTTAAACGTATATCCTCTATTTCTTTGCCTTGATAGATACCAGGGAATGAGAACCGTATATGTCCTTCTACTGAGTCTTCTATTGGACCTGTAAAAACTTCTCCTCCTGGATAATTCTCTTCACCTTTATCCGCTACCCAGATTCTATCTTTTACCAGGCATTTTATATCTGTATCTTCTGATTTAAAATGTATTTCTTCTACATTATTTAAATATTCAGCTATTCTCTCTAATTCTTCACCAAAATTTCGCCAGTACTTTACAGGGTCTTCTTTATCTAAATGACAGGCCTTAAATACGAATTCTTCATATTCTGATAAAGACATGCTGGCTTCTTGAGCATCTGCTAATGTTGGGAACTGACAGATATTCCAGTTATAATCTCCTTCAGCAGCCCTTTTCATTGATATTTCCATAATATCTTTTCTAGCTATACTTCTTTTCTTCATTTTCTCAGCATCAACATTAGTCAAAGCCTTAGTATTGTAATTCCCAATTACATAAACACGGGCATCAACATTTTCTATTATGTATTTACTAAAAGGTGATTGATATTTCAACTGTTCCTCAGATGCGTGTTTATAAAAAATCTCTTCTTGACCCTCGAAATTAGCCATTACAAATGGGTGTCCTCCGGCTAAAATAGCTTCTTTGTAGATTGCTTTTATCAAAGGTTCAGAAATCATATTTCCCTGAATAACTAAGCTATCTCCTTCTTTGATGTCTAATGAATATTTTACTAAAACCTTAGCATATTTTTTTAGCATTGGATTAATCATATTATCTCTCCTTTTCTATATTTTTCAAAAGTTTTCTTATATAGGAGTTAGCTTTTTCTGCCGAATTAAATTATAACTAAGCTAGCTTTACACTAATTATTTAACTCCAAAACTTGAACTTCTAATCTATACCTAAATATTATATCTAATTATAAAATTTTTATCAAATAAACTTCAGCCTACTATGTTTTAAAACGTTTTAATTCTTCTTATGATTGATTATGAAGAAAAATCTATTACGAAAGATTTTTAAATAAATCTAAATAATAATGATAGCAAAAAAGGACTAATAAATGTTTCTATCAAAGAAGCCATTGACATAATGACAGCTAAAATAAGTATTTCTATAGAAAAAGTTGTAATCTCTTCAAAGCTAACAGTATTCCTACCTCTGTAATATCCGAAAATCCGCAAACCCATATATATAGACATTACTGATGATAAGATAAATACTGGAATTATTATCAGGTTTTGGGGCAAAACTGCTGCTAGGGCGATAAGAATACCTGTAAATCCATATTCACTAAGGAGAAAAGAAACTGTAAAACCCAAAACAAAACCTTTTAAAAATACAACAATAGTTATCAAAGGCATTAGTACCATTGATAAACCAAATGACCAGATTACGAAGAGATTTAACAAATTGAATCTTAAACTATCTGTAATAAATGTAGTTCTATCAAATTGAATTGTATCAAAACCCTGTATAAAATCATTAAAATAAGAAAATATATTTTCACGTACACTATACTCGATAGTTCTAATGGCTATTGTACCAAAACTAATACCTACAATAAATACTATTATAACAAATACAAAATATGGAAATCTATCTCTAATAAATTTATTCATCATAAAAGTCCCCCTGATACATAGAATTTTAATAATATCTATGCATGAGGAGGACAAGATATACTGCTTTATTACTAAGATTATTTAATTTTTAATTTAGCAGTCTTAATACCTAAATTATAGACTTGCAATTGGATTGTAGTAGATAATTACTCCATAGCTAAAAAACCTTTGTTCATAATTAATTGACAAATATATTGTGCTCCCTGTACATCTTCCATAGAATTGGAACTTGCTGCAACTACAGAGATTCCTCTCTTTAATTTAACTGCACTTTCTATTGCTCTTTTAGCAGCTAAATCTGCGCTTAGAGAGCCTTTTAATTTTTCTGTGCGGGCAACAGTACCTGTAATTACCTCTGGTGCTCCATAATTATAAGCTGCATCATAAGCAGCTCCACCAGAGGGACTTACTACAACTACTATCTTATCTTTAAAATCTGCTAGTTCTACTACTTCTCTCCCAATATTGGGAACTACCTTGTGAAGTTTTGCTCCTGCTCTATCTACACCTTTTAGGACTTGTTGTATTTCGGCTAGACGATCTTCTTCTTTAGAAATCAATCTTGGTTCAGCTGCTACTATCACCTCTGTATTATGCTTAATAGCTTTTTTACCAGCAAAGTAACCTATTTTTTCAGGGTTTACAGTTACCGGCATACAAAGCTGGTCCGGGCTGGCTCCTAATACAGTTAATGCACCTGCCTCAAGGGCTGCTTCGGCAGTAGTAGACATGTCAATTACATCAACAATCATTACAATATCTCCCTGTCTTGCTGCTGCTGCAGCTCCAGACGCATTATAAGTTGTACTCAGAGTTTTAACCCATAACTTTACCATAGTGGCCACCTCCACCAACTTTTATTGATATTTTACCTGAACGTGCCTCAATAATATTTTTCGCTGTTTTTTTCCTAAGTACCTTCAAAAGATCCTTTTCACTTGTTTTATGTATAATATTCATCTCTGAAGAAAAATTATCCAAAAGCTTTTGATATGTCTTTTTCCCTACTCCAGGTATATCAGCTAATGGAATTTGATGAATGTATTCTGCTCTAGTAGAAGGACTTTTGGAGCTTTTTTGATCACTAATTGCTATAATACGATCTTTCACACCAATGACTATATCCTTGCTTCCACAAGCTTCACATCTTAATATAGCCTTCTCTCCAGAAAATTGCTTATTACAATCAGGACAAAATGAACGATGATATTTCCCTAACCTTGGATCTAAACCATAATTAGCGACAACACCTCTCTTTTCCTTAGCATATAAAGCCTTTTTGAATTCTTGATAATTTAAAGCTTCCATTTCAAAAACATTGTATTCCCTGGCTATCTTAATTAAAGAATGAGCATCTGAATTACTAATATATGTTTTATCAGATAATTCTTTTAGATAATCTGCTAAATAAGTATCTGCACTTAAGCCAAGTTCAATTGCTGGTATCTTATTCCACTCTTCCTCGGTAAATACCTCTTTATAGCTTGAGAAAGAACGACCATAAAAACTCTTATATGGAGTAAAAACATGTGCTGGCAACATAATTCCATCATGAAGATCAACTAGTTGTAGTATTTCTTTACCACCTAAACCAGTAGATTGTGAACTTAAATTAATATTAGTAATATATTGTTTCATTATTAGACTGTATTCTTTTATATTTTTCAAATACGGAAAGTATGCCAGATAGTGAGCTTGACCACCATTTTTTTCTCTACTTTCCACCTCAGTCCCCAATATAATTACTAAGTCACCATACTTTATACCCCCTTCTGGAAGTTCTTCCATTTCACCTGCATCCAACAATCTATCAATATCCTCTAAAACAATTGGAGAAGCACAATCAATTATACCTACCATATTCAAGCCCTTGTTAAAACGGGACTCTTTTAAAATATTGGCAAAATTCAACTTTTTTGAAGCTGTTATCTTTACTGGCTGTCCATTTTTTGCTGCCCCAATATGGATGTGTAAATCTACAAAATATCTATTAAGCATCAAAACCTCCCAGGAGATATTGTTGTAAGCCAATAATTGTTTTTGCATCTTTAATTCGGCCGTCTCTTATCATCTCCATGATATCTCCTTTTTCTATACTATGGTTTATTAGAATCTCATCATCATCAGGATTAATACCAACATTTTTTAGATTAGATGCTAAATATAGGTGTATTATTTCATCACAAAAACCTGGTGTTGTATAAAAAGAGAATAAATGCTTGATATTACTTGCCTCAAAGCCTGTCTCTTCAATTAATTCTCTCTTTGCACATTCTAAAGGGTCTTCTCCTTTTTCCAACTTCCCTGCTGGTAGTTCTAAGAGACTTTCTTCTGCTGCTTTGCGGAATTGTTCTACCATCAATATTCTATCATCATCACTAAGGGCTAGTATTGTAACACCACCTGAATGTTCAACAATCTCTCGTTCTGAATGATTATCATTTGATAATAATACTTCATCTTTTCTAATTTTTATTATATTACCTTCATATATTGTTTGACTATTTATAGTCTTTTCTTCCTGTGAATTATTCTTTTCTTTAGACAAGAGAGTACACTCCTTATATTTTATGTTTTTATATCCTCTTTTAGCAGAAAGACTGCAAGACCTGCTGTTATAAAAAACAATGGATCATCAGCAAACTTTCTACCCATACTGTTAAAGCTAAATTGACTATCAATCAAAATATCCTCAATCTCTTCTATAGGATAAAAAGAAATCTTATGTTTTGCTATAAGTTTATTTTTATCTAATTGTTTTTTTATATATTCGTTTTCAGGGAAAGCAAGTTCTACTGTTTCTGATATTAAATCTTTAAGTATAGTTATACTATGATGACTTATTCCATAATGTCTTTTTCTTTCATCAGCAAAACTAATTCTAGGTACAAAAATACTCCTACCCCCTAGTGTTCTAACAGCTTTGTCAATAAAGACATTTTCAACACCACTAAATCCATATTTACTGGATGCTCCTACAATTCCTGGACCCATAGCTACTACTATCAAATCAGCTTCTTCTACTTCTTTAGCCAGGATTAGAGCAGTAAAAATATTTATAGTCTCATAATCACCACCAAAACAATTGGCATATGTGATTGTTTTATCAATACAGTCTAATGATTTTAATTTTCTAATTAAATTACTAAACTCAAGTGCTTGACTCCCACCTTCACTCATAATATAGACTACTTTTTTATTAGGAAAAAAGGATTTGTATGTAATTAGCAATGGTGCCAAATGACTATGTAATGGTAAAGTAATAACTGGCAAATTATCAAGACTCTTAAAATTATTTATAGTATCATGATAAGGGCTGGCTTTTTCCTCTGCACATAATGTTCTTATTTGCATTGGGGTATATCTCATCTTCATTATATGACCTTTATTTTCTCTAAAATCATCAAGTTTATATGAATTATCGATATTTGAAAGATTTAAATGAACATAATGATAGCCGCCTGTCCCTAAAGATAATTCAAGGGCTGTAGTATTGACAATCAATATATCATTAATATTAACAGTGCCAGTAATCCTGCTGTAATTTACAGCTTTACACTTTTCCTTGTTTTCAAGTTCAACTATTAGAAAATTAATATTATCCCTTTCTTCAAGTATTTCTATAACTTTGGCCTTTTTTAATAATAAGTCATACATTTATATATTATCCTTAGTATTTTCTATTATTTTTAAGATTAAGTTAACTAGAGAATAAAAATTTGAAATTTTCACCTGTTCTTCACTAGAGTGAACATTTTCCATAGCTACAGCTAAATTTAATGTTTCTAAACCTATCTCATTAAAGATGTTTGCATCACTACCACCACCACTATCTTTTAATGAAAAAGGCAAGTTTAAATCTCCAGCTGACTTTTCAACTAGTCTAATTATACCACTTTCTTTGGAAATTGCAAAACTTGAATATAGTTTCTCTATATCAAAACTTACCTGACCTTTATATTTTTTTGCAGAAAGCTCTAATAAATTCTTCATATCTTTCTCTTGTTTAGCTAACTTTTCATCAGAATGACTACGTATTTCACCTTCTAATTCCACATCTTCTGGTACAATATTACTGGCTTTACCACCCTTAATAACACCGATATTTGCTGTGGTTTCTTTATCTATCTGACCTAGATTCATTTCTGATAAAGCAAGACTTACAATTTTGATAGCATTGATACCTGCTTTAGGATTAATACCAGCATGGGCAGCCTTACCTTTGATTTTAGCATTGAATTTCAGCTGGGTTGGAGCACGATTCACCACTGTACCTATCTCTCCATCAACATCAAATACAAAGCCTAAATCACATTCCAAAACTTCAGCCGGATCTAGATGCTTTGCACCTAATAAACCTATTTCTTCTGCAACAGTAAAAATAATTTTCAAGGGAGGGTGATCTATTTCATTTTCTTTTAATATTCTAAGTGCTTCAATAATAGCTACCACACCTATAAGGTCATCACCAGCCAGAACAGTATCACCCTTAGATTTAATATATTCCCCATCTATTACAGGTTCAATTCCTCGGCCTGGTTCTACTCGATCCATATGAGCAGATAAAAGTATTCTTGGATATGAATTATTTCCAGGTATATCTATGATTAGATTCCCTGCAGTAGAGCCTGTCTTAGAGCTACTACTATCTTCTTTTATCAGGAATCCTAAGTTAGTAAACTCTCTAATAATTCTATCAGCCACTTCTCTTTCTTCTTTAGAAACACTATCTATTCTAACAAGTTCCATAAACAGATTTATTAAACGTTTTTTATTTATCACTTAATAACCCCCAAAATATCTATATTTTGAATATTTCTATAGATTAAAAAACATATTAATCTTTTTCTGTATTTATATTTTTTAGATTATTATATATTACTATTCAAGAGATATTATTATTCTCCTGCTTGATTATTACTCATAAATTATTTTTTTCCTAATATTAGAAAAGAGGAAAACCTTAAAAAGGTTTTCCTCTTTTCTAATATATACTTTATAACTTTTTATTTTAAATCCAAACATAAGAAACTAGGCATAAGCAAGTTTCATATTTATCTTTCTCCCTTTATCCAGGGCTTTTTCGTTGATAGGAATAAGATGGCGCTTTTTATCTGATAAAACGCTGGCTAAGGCCTCTTTTACAGTTTCCATATCAAGAAAATCATTATCAGCTATATAAGCTCCTAACATTAACATATTGGCCACTTTACTACTACCCAGTTCTATAGCCATCTTATTTGCAGGGATTTTTATTAAATTCTTATTCGATATATCTGTTATATTTTCAATTAAAGATGTGTTTACATAAATACTAGCATCTTTTTTAAGTGTAGGTTCGAATTTATCTAAAGAAGGTTGATTCATTACAATCAATGTATCTGGCTTTGTGGATATTGGTGATGGTATTTTCTCTGTAGAGATAATTACTGTACAATGAGCTGTGCCACCACGCATTTCTGGTCCATATGATGGCAACCAGGTTACATGAAGTTCTTTTTTCATGGCTGCAAAAGCTAATAATCTGCCTAGTAACATTAATCCTTGACCACCAAAACCTGCTATAACAATCTCTTGATACATTTATTCTACCTCCTTATAAACTGCCAAAGGATAAACATCCAACATATTTTCAGCTAACCAATCTAAGGCTTTTACAGGTGATACACCCCAGTTAGTAGGGCAAGTTGATAGCACTTCTACCATAGTAAAGCCTTTCTTTTCAATTTGCATTTGAAAAGCCTTTTTAATTGCTTTTTTTGCCTTGATTATATGTTTTGGATCGTGTACAGATACTCTAGCTATATAAGCCGGACCATCTAGTACACTTAGCATCTCAGACATTTTTATTGGATTACCACTTTCCTGAAGATTTCTTCCAGATTGAGAAGTACTAGTCTTTTGTTCCTTAAGAGTTGTTGGTGCCATCTGTCCACCAGTCATTCCATAGATAGCATTATTAACAAAGATTGTTGTGAAATTTTCTCCTCTATTGGCTGCATGAACTATCTCAGCTGTTCCAATAGATGCAAGGTCACCATCACCTTGATAGGTAAATACTACTTTGTCAGGATGAACTCTTTTCACACCAGTAGCAACGGCTGGGGCTCTTCCATGAGAAGCTTCTTGCATATCGCAATTAAAATATTCATAAGCCAGCACTGAACAGCCTACAGGTGCAATCCCTATTGTATCTTCTCTAATTTCCAATTCATCCATAACTTCTGCAATTAAACGATGGATTAAACCATGAGTACAGCCAGGGCAATAATGAAATTCTTTTTCTGTTAAACTTTCCGGATAATCAGCTACAATTTTCATCTTACTTACTCCTCCCACAAGTCTTCGATTACTGAAAATATTTCTTCAGGCGTAGGTACCATTCCACCTGTTCTTCCATGAAAATGTACTGGTCTTTGACCATTAACTGCTAATTTCACATCTTCCACCATTTGTCCCATACTCATTTCTACTACTAGATATTTTTCTATATCTTTTGTACTTTCTTGAATTATCTTTTCTGGAAACGGATATAAGCTGATTGGTCTAATTAATCCTAGCTTTATACCTTTTTCTCTAGCGAGATCTACAGCTTTAGTGGAAATACGTGCTGTAGTTCCATAGGCTACAATTGCCATTTCAGCATCTTCCATTTTGTATAATTCATATCTATTTTCTCTTTTTTTCATTTCTTGATATTTTCTATCCAAATCATGATTGTGTTCCTCTAATTCTTCTGGATCAAGAAATAGGGAATTAATTATATTGACATCTCTGCCTTTAGCTCCATCAGTGGCCCAGCTTTTAGCAGCCAAGTCTTCTGGATTTACTGTCTTATTGAACACTACTGGTTCCATCATTTGGCCTATATAGCCATCAGCTAAAATCATGACAGGATTCCTATAATAATCTGCTATTTCAAAAGCCTCCATTGTAAGATCAACTGCTTCCTGAACAGTTGAGGGAGCTAAAACTGTCATTCGATAATCCCCATGGCCTCCACCTTTAACAGCCTGAAAATAATCTGCCTGAGATGGTTGAATACCACCTAAGCCAGGGCCAGCTCTCATTACATTGATAATTACACAGGGAAGTTCAGCACCAGCAATATATGATATACCTTCTAGCTTCAAGCTAATACCTGGACTTGAAGATGAAGTCATTACTCTAGCACCTGCTCCTGCTGCACCATAAACCATATTAATAGCTGCCACTTCACTTTCTGCTTGCAAAAATACTCCCCCTACTTCAGGCATTCTGTGAGACATATATTCAGGTAATTCATTTTGGGGAGTAATAGGATAACCGAAGAAATGTCTGCAACCTGCTCTAACAGCAGCTTCTGCAATTGCTTCATTTCCTTTCATCAATACTTTTTCCATGTTTAATCATCCTTCCTAAAAACCTTAATTACTACATCAGGGCATACCATAGCACATAGTCCACAACTAGTGCATTTATCATGATCGACTAATTCTACAGGATGATATCCTTTTTGATTGAAATCTTTGGACATTTTTAATATTTTTTGAGGACAAGCCCGTACACATAACATACAGCCTTTACATCTTTTTTTATTTATGTCAAGCTTCTTGAGTTTTGCCAACTGCAACGCCTCCTCATATAATTTATAATCTCATTAATTGACTATACTTATAAGTTATATATTCAAATATTTTCTATATTATTACTAGCTTATAGAATCTGCTAATATTATCTAGTTATATAAGCAGGTATTAGTACCTGGTCATAATTATTATATTCTACATAAATTCTATTATTCCTTCTTTTTAAAAAGAAAAAAACTGTTGACAAATTTTATTTGTCAACAGTTTATATTACTTACATTGTTTTTATTCTATTTTTAATTGATCTCTATTTCTCTTCCCATTGCAAATATGGGTAATCCTCCCCTTCATCTATAGCCCAAATATTATCAAAATCCCAATCTTCATAAGTAGATTTCGATTGCATTTCAGACCTTTCTTTTCCTTCACCAGCAGCAGAAGATTCTTGTCTTGTAGTTTCAGTATCCCAGTATGAATTATTTACTATGGAATTTGAACCACTTCTAGCAATCAATCCTCCAATATCCCCACTTCCTTGAACTTTACCTGTAGCATAAGAATTTTTAATTTCTATTCCTAAATGACTTCCAACTAAACCACCTACGTAATTATTCCCAGAAACATTAACACTTGCATAAGAATCGAATATATACACTATGTGATCGGGATGATACCGGTAATTACAACCAACTAATCCCCCCACATATAGTAAATCAGTAGCAGTAACTTTGCCTTTAGCAAATGATTTTTCAATAATTCCAAGATTAGTAGCTACTAGGCCTGCTGCAGTACTATGTGGAGTATGAACTTCAGGAGTATAAAGACCCGTTGCATAAATATTAATATTAGCTGATGAATTAGATATAATACTACTCTCAACATTACTACCAACCAGTCCTCCTACTCTTGATTCGCCAGAAACATCAGCTTTAACAGTAATATTACTTATTACACCTTCATTAATTCCCGCTATAGTTCCTACATTGCGATTTCCGTTAATCTCTGCATTGTTTAATTGTAGATTTTTTATACTACCTTCATTGATACTAAATAATCCGATATTATCATCATCTGGCATATTAATATACAAATTATTAATTGCAAATCCTTTTCCATCAAATACACCCTGGAAAGTTTCTATCGGCGTAAATTCAATACCTTCCATATCTATATCATTTATTAGTTTATAATGAGAATTAAGAGGATAGTCTTCTTGTCCTATAAGACTCAAATGTTCTGCATGATATATTTCATATGGTTCATTAGAATCACCTTTTCCTGGTAAAAAATTAGAATTTGGTGAAAAAATAGCTTTGATATTAGTTTCTTTATTTATTTCTAGCTTATAAGGATTCTCATATGTATTAATATCTCCACTCCAGTGAGTAAACTCCCAATTATCTACTGGCTTAGCTGTTAATTTTATAGTGGTACCTTTGGGATATTTATTCAATTCTGGGTTAAGATCTACATGTCCTTTACCTTCACTTTGAATGTTTAAATTATATTGATCAGGTAGGCTGTCTGATTCACAGGCTATTATAAGTAACATTGATGAAATGATAATAAGAATAACTACTATTTTTTTAAACATATTTTTCTCTCCTTTTTTTATATTTATTAATGACAATTATTGAGTCGCTGTTTTTATTACCCGAAATCCAATAGAAGTAGAGGCAGCAGATATTCCTTGATTGTAACCATTAGAGACAGTAACAGATATATTCCAACTACCTCCTTTTGTTCTAACTGCTGTTTCAGCTACTTTAGTACTAGTCCATTCATGAACATTTCCAGACATATCATAAATACCTAATTCATTAGGTAACTTCAATCCAACTGGATGTGTTCTATTATTATTTCCGCTTATTTCACCAGGGCGATCCATCCACTCATCTCCTGAATTTCTATAAGACCAGCCAACTTCTTCTAGATTATCACTGCCTGAAAATGTCGTTGCCTCACCATTAGTTCCACCACGAGCTGCAAACTCCCATTCTTCAGCTGAAGGCAACCTATATCCCTCAATATTTTCAGGATCATCTCTTAAATCCCAATCTAATCTATTACTACTACTCAAATCATATGCCGGTTCTAAACCGTCCTTTATACTCAGCCAGTTACAATATTCTAAAGCATCATACCAGGACACATTTATTACTGGTCTAGTATCTTTTCCCCAACCATTATCATCTGGGATATTTTTTTCTGTTACATTAGTAAATTCAATATATTCTTGAAATGTTACAGGATATTTACCTATATATATATCATAATCTAATCTTAAGTTAGCATTTTCTTCAGAAGTAGTTCCAGCCGGAACAAAGATCATTTCAGAAATATTTTCAGTATAAATAACTTTGAAAACAACTTTGTTATTTTTAGAATCGACTGTATAAATATCTTTACTTTCAACTTTGTAAGTATAATTATTATTGTGATTATTAATAATTAGTTTTAAATCTACCTCATTTTGCAAATCGAATATATCCCCTCTTACAATCCCGTTTACGAAGTCTTCTTTATTAAAATTTAGTACTTGATCTTCGTATTTAATGCTAAATACTTCAACATGATTTATTTCCTCAATACCATTTATTATAACTTCAGCATTATATTTTCTTTGTTCTAAAAAACTATCACCAGAGTCACAAGAAGATATAATTATAACGGAAATAAGTAATAGTATTAAACAAGTTATCGGCTTAAGCGACCACCTACTAAAACCTCTAAAGGAAGACGGAAACTAAAACATCAGGAAATCTTTAATTTTACTTATAGCCAGAGAAAAGACATGTTAGAAAATTTAGCAGTTAATAATCTTTATCAATAACAAGAACTTGACAAATATTAAAAAAGTTTATGCAAAGCTAGTGATATAATATATATAAAAGATGACCTCCCGTTTGGAAAGTCATCTTGTAATTTTAAAAATTATACAATTATTGTTTTATTCAGCTGGTATAAAATACACTGAATCAAAAATAATTGAACCTTCTGTTGCTCCTTCTGTATGATTATGAATCCTGAATCCAATTTGTATCATTTCATCATCTTCTTCAACTTCTATATTAGATACAACATCACCAACAGGAACTTCATGTATCCAATCATAATTATCTTCATGTACATCAGTATGCCAATAAGGTTGTAAATGTGTGTCTATTTCTTCTTCTAGATAAAAGTTGAACTGTACTATGTCTCCAGTTGATACTTCTACTGGATCAAATTTATATTCAAATACTAATTGTGTATTTTCACTAACATCGTCAAATTGATAATCTATTTTTAGAGCAAAACCACCATCATAATCTTCGCCAGCTACTATATTTAAGTCAAAACCATCTTCATTTATTCCAGATGACCAGTCTCCATTAAAGAACATTGGATTTTCTTCATCTGCAAAATCAACAATAACTTCATATTCAGGCACTTCTTCACCGTTTCCATTTCCGTTACCATTATCATCTGGAGCTACATTATCACACCCTACAAAAACTAAAAGCATAGCAGCAAATAACATCATAACAAACATTAATTTTTTCATTATTACTTCCCCCTTGATTTTTTAATATTTTGATATTATAAAACAGGAAAAATACTTATGTAATTCACCCCTTTCTCCTGAGATTTTCCTGTTTAAAAAAATTATTGTCATAATAATCAGACTTTTTGTCGAAATATGTAGTTTATTCATTTGCAGTTAATATATTCTTGTGTTTACAGAATTATTATACCATTTTTTTATAGCTTGGTCAATATCTAACTACATTTATATCTTATGACAGTTAAGAACTGTCATAAGATTATACTGTATTATATGACAAAATCATACTCTTTTACTCTATATTTCTTTTTTTTACAAATGGAAAGTTATATTAAAAATTTTAAACTTATAGAATTTTATAAAAAGTTTTAAAAGTTAAGAAAACATTCTATAATATTTTAAAATTCAAATTGAACATAGTTAGAATAAAAAGATTAATTTAAATATCTTTATAAAATATAAAGAACGACTTAAATTTTCAAAAAATCCAAGTCGTTCTTTGCTAATTATTATTAAATTTGAAACTTTAATTCTTCTATATTTTATGCTAAAAACAATCTTTAAAATTAATCTTCTTCAGCTAAATCAATAATAACTTTATCAATAAAGAAAGGTGCTCCTATACCACTTTCTTCTTCAACCCAAGCTGAATCAAGGTCTTCATTCATTATAAATGTACCACCCAATTCAGTCCATACACCAGAATCCACTTCTTGTTTATCAAATAATACTGTACCATCACCATTATTATTCTCTGCAATTTGAATTTTATATTCTAGAGTTTCATCTGATTCATGATAAATATATAAACTAATAGAGTACTCTTGACCTATCTCTAAACCATCTATGTTATCTAAATCTATTCTTGTACCACCATACCATGGTTCATCTGCTTCTTCATCCCTTGTAACCTTCAAGCTATACTCACCATCTTTAGCGACTTCATAACTACGTTCTAAAATCATATGTCCACGAGATTCCCATAATCCTTTGTCTTCATCAAAATTACTGTTATAAAGAGGTGAATCTTCTTCATCATCGTCACTTGCCTCAACAAAAACAGCAGTAATTTCCTTGTTACTATCCATATCTATTATATAATTACCATCTTCATCAGGACCTGCTACTTCAGCACCTTCCCAATTAACATCATAGCCTTCTGCAAGGCTAACTTCTATAGTAACGGTTCCCGTCACTGTATGCTCAACATCAGGTTTAGGACTCACTACATAATTAACTTCGCTTTCATCTGTCTGATTAATTAATAAAGTAAATTCCTGCTCCTCAGCAGTATCACATCCAACTAGTACAAAAAGCATTGTAGCTACTAACATCATTACAAACATTAATTTCTTTGTCATTTTTAAAAAGTCCCCCTTATTTTTTGTAAGTCTATTATTTATTGCATAACAGGAAAAACTTATGTAATTCACCCCTTCCCTTAAAATATTTTCCTGTTAGGAAAACTATTTTATAGTTCGTATGTTACACTATCTAACCACAAGGTTCCTTCCCATCTTCCAGGATTTTCAGGAGCTTGTAATTGAATTCCCAGTTTATAAATTTCTCCACCATCATTAACATTACTCATATCAACTTCTATAGTTACCCATTCATCATACTGAATGTCTTGACCTAGTATATATGTTTCTCCATACCATGGAAAGCCATTAGCGTTTGTTTGTACAAATGCTTGTACACTAGGCAACTGTGTTTCAAAAGGTACATAGACCCTGAAATAGTAAACTCCATTACGAAGTGCTGGATAATATTCTGCAATATAATCTGTAAAATGAATATTTGGCATTTGTCTGCTATTAGCAAATTCATAATCAATTCTCAAAGAAGAATTACCTAAGTATGCCATACTATCGTCAAGCGCTAAGTTAGCACTACCATTTTCAACATCAAAATAATTTGTTCTTTCAAAATTAAATAGAGAATCATCTTCTGCGACCTCTACATCTTCAGTATTTTCTACATCAATTTCTTCAAGTTCTTGTGTTTCTGCTGCAAGAGCATCACTCTCATCATCTTTTATTTCAGCAAAAACAGCTATAAATCTCATATCTCTATCAACAGAAACTAAGAAACTACCGTCATCATCAGCATCACTTATAAATTCACCATCGTCTCCTGCCCAGGCAATAAACTCATAACCTTCATCTGCCTGTACAAATAATGTAAGAGTTGTCATATCATCAAAGTAATACTTTCCATCATAATATTCACCTTCGCCAGGATCAAGAACATAACCTTCACCCTGAACTTCGATTGTTACAGCATATAAATCATCACAAGCAATCAAATTTAGTAACATAGCAAAAACAATCATAACTATAAATAACATTTTTTTTGATTTCATTTTTTCTTCCACTCCTTATGTATTATCTTATATAATTTTCAGAATATAACTTATTTCTAAATTCCCTCCTTTCCTGATTTATTCTAATCAATGCTATTGTCAAAATATAAAGTGAAATGTCGAATTATCTAATATGTACTAAGTTAGTTAAATTATTGAATTTATGCTTAATTATATTATACCATTACTGACATAAGCGGTCAATACTTGACTTTTAAAAATAATAATAATTGTCAGTATATTTTTTAATATGAGCTTTCGCATTGTAATTCCACGGAACTTCTTGGGTTGTTTTGGCTTTGTTTGTCATCAAATGTCAATATATTCGAAATTGCCCCGATAAAGCCATTAAGGAGAATAAATATAAACAATTATCATAATATCGTCTTTCATCTCTTCTTAATGGAGTATTCCAAAATCTTTTTACAGCAGCTTTAGCGTTTTCGTTATCAGCAGCGAGGGCAGCTACTGCATTTGCTGCAATTAATCCTACATTATGAATATAATCAGGTTTTTCGTCTACTTCCTCACCATCTAATTTATATATTGCAAAGCTTTCCTTATCAGCAAAGAAATCAATAATATTATTAGCAATTTGCTTTAAATCATCATCTCCGCCAAACCATTCATAATCAATACCTATATTCAATGCAACACGATAGGAATCACTATAAAAATGACTATGACCTCTTGTTGTTTCAGGTGTTCCATCATAATGAGCATACTCTGCAGCCAGTCCAGTCTCTGGATGACAGGCTTTCTTTAGATACTCTCTACTAGCTTCAGCAGCTTCTTGCCAAAACTGACTATCTTCTTTATTTCCCCAGCGAGAAAACAATTCATAAAAATGGGGCAAATGATAAGATGGATCTGAAAAATCACATTCTGGTATAAATTTGATTAGTTTATGCTCCTTATCCCACATTGGATCACCAGGCTTACCATCTTCTCCTTTATGAATAACCTCATGAAGAATATCTTTAGCTTCTTTACTATAATTAAAAGGATCACTACCATCCCCCCAACGTCTTGAAGCAAAGAGCAAAGCCATAGCAAAATATTCTTCACCATCAGGTGCAGGCCCTTCTGCCCTTCTACTACCGTCAAGGTTACAGGACCAGGCAAAATAACCTTTATATTGGCCACTATCATGCCACATGTATTTTTTTGTCCACTTCCAAAGACGATCAAAGATGTCCTTATCATCCATTTGAACAGCCATCATCATGCCATAAGACATACCTTCTGTCCTAACATCATTATTACCGGTATCAACCATATATCCCATATCATCACCTACTGGATGATATATTCTTAAATCATCATCAGCAAAAAACAGTTCATGCCAACAATTATTAAGTTTTTTCTCTATCTCAGACTCAGAATAACCACATTCTTTAAATAAATTTCTATAATTTTTTGTATGAAAAGCTCCTTTTTTATTCACCATATTTATTATCCTCTCTCTTTTTTATAATTTATAATTAATACAAATTTCGGAGTAGAATTTTAAAGTTTAATAAATTAAGATTATCCCTTTGATGAATCTGCCTTACTAGTATAAGATTATTGATACCATCATGACTTAAAGTAATAATTAAACTCCGAAACTTGAGTATAAAATATTTAAGTAAAAATATATTTCTAACAATATAAGATTTGAACTTATAAGACTTAACTTTATTTTTTGAAATTACTTTCAGGAGGTCCTAAATAACTTTCTTTCACACCACCCATATCTAATACTATCTTTTCTAAGACAAGACCAGGATCAATCAAACTTATCTTTAAAGTATGATAACCTGCTTTTTCTATATTATGAATTGATTCATTTATATGAGCGTTATCCATTACACCATTCATCCATTCTGGATAATCATAAGTCGCATCATATTCTTTTGGAAAAGTATCTACAACTTCCTTAACTTGATTATCAAAAGAAATAGCATATTTCAATCCTCTATCTCTGTTAATATTTAAACTAGGTGTTGTATAAACTCTCACTTTTATTTCTCCTGGATTGAAAAGAAATAGTTTATATTCAAGACTAGGTGCATCATCTAAAGAAAAACTATCACTTGTAGACGGCAAAATCATCATAGATGATAATGTTCTACCATAGTCAGGTACTTTTATCCACTTTACATTTTCTTTTTCGATTTTCCTGGAAAAATGTTCAGCTTCAATAGATATATAACCATTACTCTCAATAAAAGTCATATCATCTAAATCTTTTATCTTTGGCTCAGCAGGATTAAAAACAGTCAATTTAATCTCTACTTCATTTCCTGCACCACAAACAATAATAGAAGCAGTAATATCCTCTCCTATATCTGCATTTTGCCAATCAATATTAACTTCTATTCTTACCTGTTTTTCTACTCTAGCACTTGTCTGGCTTAATTTTATCCAGGATTCACTTGTTTTTATCTGAAATTCAAAAGGATCTGCCTTCTTATTGAATATTTCAAAGTAATGAGCTTGATCATTATATACACTAAACTCAGGAAGGAGACATTCTGAATCACTTTCAGGCCAAATTTCTTTAGAGCCTTCTATAGCAACTCCCATTTCAGAACCATCTAGAACTTGAACTTCAGTTACTTCTGGCATGGTATTCTTTTCAGGACCACGCCAATTTGATTTGCCTATATGGGGTTGTAACATCATCCCATCCCATTTGGCATCTGCCAATTCTTTATTATAATATTCAGTATCAGCTGCTTCAGCAAGAAAAGTTTCTTTTGTTAATTTAGCATAGTCATTAGCAATAAGTCTTCCTTGCTCAGCATATAATTGATTTAATCCCGCATATACATGCATTTTCATAATATTTCTGCTAGCTCTACTCGGATATAAGATTAATTGATAAAAAGCATCTTTTTTATCATCAGATAATAAATCATAAATTTCTTCTGCTTTATCAACTATTTGATTAAAGTCAGATAATGCTCTTTCAGCTTCTCTGTAATTTATCAAACTATAAGTATCCTCTTCCACTATTTCTGGTTTTCTTCTTCCATTAAATTTTGTGTATTTTAAAATTATATTACTTATCTCATCTGCGTACTTTTCACCAAATTGTTTTTCAACCCATTGTAAAGCAAAGTGAGAAATATTATCTTGATTCCATTTATCAATATCCCAGGCCATTTCCAAAAAGAATTCAATAGGAAATTCCATTGGTTTTAAGTCACCAACATTTACTATCCAGATTCTATCTACTCCAAAATCATAGGTCATTTTCATTTGTTCCCAGATTTTTTGTAGTGGAACTGTATTAATCCACTGATAAGACCTAGGACCACCTACATAATCAAAATGATAATACATACCATATCCACCAGTACGCTCTCTATCTTTCTTAGCAGGCAACTTTCTTATATTTCCAAAGTTATCATCAGCCAGCATTAAAGTTATATCCTCTGGCAATTCCATACCAGCCTCATAAAAACTTTGTACTTCTTTATATAAAGCAAGCAATTGAGGAACCTGCTCCACATTTTCATTTACTTTATCAGCTATAATCTTCCGTTGATCAGCAATAATCTTTTCTAGTAGATTTTTATTTTCTTCTACAGTACCACCTTCGATCATGGCTTCATCACCATCACCGCGCATACCAACTGTTATTACACTTTCAAAATCTTTGACCCTTTCGATACCGGTTTCCCAGAAGCTAAAGATATTATCTTTGTTAGTATTATAATTCCATTCCCCTGTACCTACTTTACCCCATTCTTCCCAACTACGCATCATAGGTTCATGATGAGATGTTCCCATCACTACTCCATACTTATCTGCCATCTTTGGATTTAAAGGATCTTCTTCATTAAATACCCTTGGCTTCCACATTGCTGGCCATAGATAATTAGCTTTTAACCTTAAAATTAGTTCAAATACTTTTTCATAAAATTTATGATTAAAACTATCATAATTATTTTCAACCCATGTAGTAAGAGAAGGTGCTTCATCATTTAAAAATATACCTCGATACTTAACAGAAGGTTCTCCAAATTTATACTTACCTTTTTTTAGCAGCATAGTGCTTTTCTCTTCGCTAGAAACATCTGCCCACCAATACCAGGGGGATACACCTATTGCTTGTGATAAATGATAAATTCCAAAAATACTTCCTCTCTTATCACTACCAGCAATAATTAAAGCTTTATCAATATCACCTGTAGGAGAATCTACTACCTGTATTAAAAAAGATTCCCATTTTCCCTTAATACCTTCAACATCAATTTTACCTTCAGCAATTAATTTATCAATTACTTTGTTTTTACCAATTGTACCTATAATAATAGTTTCTGAAGAACATTTATCTCTTTCTTCCTTAATTTCAGGGGTTTTATTACTAACCCTAGTAAAGTCTTTTTGCAAATCTTTAACTGCTCTTTTAACTCCCCAGTAGTCTTCTGAATCAATAAATATATCAGCAATATTTTTTTCATCAAATAGTAGAAAGTCATTATCATTCTCTTTTTTTTCTAAAATCATATTAATACTCCTTTTTACAACATTTTAATTATAAGTATTTTTACTAGTAATTTTAAATTAGCTAGTAGATTTTAATTAAAAAACCATACTAGCTAATTTATATCTTACTTAAAGATATTACTTAATATATCCAATATTATTATACTTATAATAAATGTAGAATGCAAGTCTTAAGACCTATACTTTAAAGATATTTACTAGAGACCTTAAGTTATTTGCCATATTGGACAACTCACCAGCAGCATCTGATATTTGCTCAATAATAAGGGCTTCTTCTTCACTAGACTTAGCAGATTGATCTGCTCCCTCAGCATTTAACTCTGCAATCCTATGAACATCATCAATGGCAACTGATATTTCTTTTGTACTATTTTTTTGTTCTTCAACATAATGATTAATTTCTTTAGAAATTTCTCTAACCTGTTGAACAGAAGATAAAATATCTTCAAAAGATTTTTCAGCATTTAACACAGCCTCTTCACTACTTTTAGCCATATTACTACTATTATTCATTGATTTTTCAACCTGTTGCATGGCAATATTTATTTCTTTAAAGATATTATGAATCTCCTGTACTGAATCATTAGATTCATCAGCAAGCTTTCTTATCTCATCAGCAACTACTGCAAAACCTCTACCTGCTTCACCAGCACGAGCAGCCTCAATAGCAGCATTTAAAGAAAGCAATGATGTCTCTTCGTTAATATAGTCAATTGCATCAATAATTGTATTTATCTTTTCTATCTGTTCACGCAAGCCTTTAACTTCATCACCAGTATTATTTACCTCTTTCATAATGTTTAACATAGTTTCACTTAATGATCTAATAACATTGATACCTTGATTGGATTTCGTGCTAGCTACTTCAATAGCATCACTAACTTTATTTGAACTTACTACAACTTTTCCACCTTGTTCTTCAACTACTTCCAGGATTCTCTTTGTTTTACTAGTTTGCTCAACCTGATTTTCAGTTCCAGTAGCTATTTCTTCACTAGTAGCCGCAACCTCCTGTGATACTGCACTGGCTTCTTCTGTATTAGCTGATAATTCCTGAGACATACTATATACATTATCAGATGCTCCAACAATTTCTCCAACTACGTTTTTTAATTTAGCAGTCATCTGATTAAAGGTATCTGCAACATCTGCTATCTGATCTTTAGTCTTAATTTCTACTACAGTATTCAAATCCCCTGCTGCTATTTCTTTAGTAGCGGTTATAACTTTCTTCAATGGTTTTGTAATACTTCTAGTTATAATAGACACTATTATTATAGATATTAATATAAAGATTACAGCGTTGAATATATAACCATCTCTAACTTCACTTAAAAACTGTGTCATAGTTTCTAAAGGTTGGATAACTGTAATGTATCCAATCGGTTGATTATGGAAATTTCTTAAGGCTATATAACCTACTAAATAAGGATCAACACTTGACTCATAGATATCCTCTCCATCTTCCCCTCTTTCTCTAGTTTGAGATTCAAGTTCCATCAACTCTATATGTGTATTTTGTCGATTGTTTTCTTTGAACATTTCAATTATATCTTCATTGAGTAGATTAAGATTACTTAATGTTCTATTACTATAAGTTTGATCCAAATTATTAATAAGTGTTCCTATATTCAGTCTATAATTTGTTCTATATATCTCATTACCTCTATATAATTGTACAATATTTGTAAATGGCGTAGGAAGCACAAGATTAAAAAATTCATCATAAGGGTATCTTTCACGAGCTAAAACAGCACCAGAAGGACCAAACATGCCAGAAGAAGATATTTTATGAATAGCACCTAATTCGATATAACTTGTCTCTCCATCTGTCCTATGATCTGACAATGTAATAAATGAAAAATTCATATTAACTGGCATTTCAGCAACCCTTTCATATAATTCAAAAACTTCTGGGTTGTTTTGATAAGTTGTATCTACAGCTTCACCAATAGTTGTGATCTGATTAAAATTACGATTTCTTATTTCGAAGCCAAAAAAACCTTCACTTAAATTATTAGATAAAACAAGCTCTGCGAGATAAGAATACTCATCATCTCCATCTTCATCAAGTTGATTTGCATGTAGAATTAGATCTGATATTTCATCTCTTGATGATACGTTACCAATATATGCATCAAAATCTCTTAATTTATTTCGAACAGCTCTGTGCATTCTGTTTAATTCAGCTTGCAACATTTCTCCTTCATTTTCAATAGCATATGAAGAAAAATCATTAGTTGATTGTAATGAGATAAAAACTACTAAAGCACATATTAATACCAATGTAAACAGCATTATCCTTTTACCAATCTTTAATTTAGCTACAGTATTAATAATAAGGTCATCTACTACTTTTAAAACTTTGCCTATTTTTCCGAATACAGATTTAATAATACTCCATATAAAAACAAAAACTCTTTTAAAAATATTACCGCTTTTTTTCTCCATTAAATTAGCCCCCTATTTTACTTTATATATTTTTAAATTTTAATGATTATAAACATAAATAAATTTAATAAAATACATATTATATTACTGAAAACAGTCATAGCAAGCACTGGTGCTCAAAATCCATAAATCTCCTGATATCTTGTGTTGATATCAATTTCATAATTATGTATATCTGCAGATAAGCGGGTTTCTTATGATAGCTAGTAAAATAAAAATATAAAATATTTTCAAAATATTTAAGATCACATTAATTCTTTCCTAATTAGTCTACTTATTTTTTCTTTATTATATCATAATTTTCAGCAAAATATAAGTATTTTCTACAGAAAGAACTGAATAATTACTTCAGTTCTTTCTGTATTAATATTATACTTTAAATATATTTACTAATGATCTTAGATTATCTGCCATATTAGACAACTCTCCAGTTGCTTCAGATATTTGTTCAATAATAAAAGCTTCCTCTTCACTAGACTTAGCAGATTGATCTGCTCCCTCAGCATTTAACTCTGCAATCCTATGAACATCATCAATGGCAACTGATATTTCTTTTGTACTATTTTTTTGTTCTTCAACATAATGATTAATTTCTTTAGAAATTTCTCTAACCTGTTGAACAGAAGATAAAATATCTTCAAAAGATTTTTCAGCATTTAACACAGCCTCTTCACTACTTTTAGCCATATTACTACTATTATTCATTGATTTTTCAACCTGTTGCATGGCAATATTTATTTCTTTAAAGATATTATGAATCTCCTGTACTGAATCATTAGATTCATCAGCAAGCTTTCTTATCTCATCAGCAACTACTGCAAAACCTCTACCTGCTTCACCAGCACGAGCAGCCTCAATAGCAGCATTTAAAGAAAGCAATGATGTCTCTTCGTTAATATAGTCAATTGCATCAATAATTGTATTTATCTTTTCTATCTGTTCACGCAAACCTTTAACTTCATCACCGGTATTATTTACCTCTTTCATAATATTTAACATAGTTTCACTCAGGGATTTAATCACATTAATACCCTGATTTGATTTAGCACTAGCTACTTCAATGGCATCACTAACCTTATTTGAACCCACTACAACTTTTCCACCCTGTTCTTCAACTACTTCTAGAATTCTCTTTGTTTTACTAGTTTGCTCAACTTGATTTTCAGTTCCAGTAGCGATCTCTTCACTAGTAGCTGCAACCTCCTGGGATACTGCACTGGCTTCTTCTGTATTAGCAGATAAATCCTGTGACATATTATATACATTATCAGAAGCACCTACAATTTCTCCAACTACATTCTTTAATTTAGAAGCCATTTGATTAAATGTATCTGCAACCTCTGCTATTTGATCTTTTGTTTTAATTTCAACTACAGTTTTTAAATCTCCAGCTGCAATTTCTTTACTTGCTGTAATAACTTTCTTCAAAGGCTTAGTAATACTTCTGGTTATAATTGAAACTAAAACTATAGAAATTAATATAAAAATTATAGCATTAATTAAATATCCTTTTTGAACTCCCTCTAAAAATAAAGTCATATCCTCTAATGATTTGATAATTGTTATATATCCTATAGGTCTATTATGTATATTTCTTATAACTAAATATCCTACTAAGTGTGGTTCAACTACTGTTTCATAGATATATTCGCCATTCTCATCTCTTGTTCTACTTTGTAACTCAACATCTTCCCTAGTAATATAAGTATTTAAACTTCTATCATCTGAAAAGACATTAACTACCTCTTCGTTAAGAAAATCAATTTGACTCAAATATCTATTTTTATATGACCTATCAAAATCTTCAGCAGGGAATATACCTTCATGCTCACCAAAGAAAAAATTACTAGTATATAATTCATCATTTTTATATAACTGAACTATATCAGAATATGGATTAGGAAGAGTTAAATAAAAGAAATCCTCATGATCATAACGTGCACGTGCAATTAGAGCACCTGATGCTCCACCGAAACCAGAAGAAGATAAATTAGCTATAGTTCCTATATCAATATACCCTTCATGAGCATCTTCGTCATCTTCTAACTTATCTGACAGAACTATGAAGGAAAAATTAGTACCAAAGGGACTTTGGGCCACTCTTTCAAGTGTTGTAACTATTTCAGGATTATTTTCAAAAAGAGGCAATAAAGAATCTCCAAGAAAAAAAACATTTTCATTATTATTATCTCTAAATTCCACAGCAAATTTTCCATCACTTAATTCATTATATAACATAAATTCAATTGTATTAAGTGTTTCATGTTCTTCAAATTCTTCTGTATCATAATTATAAATAAATTCATCCATATTAGATAAAACATTAATTGTATCTCTTCTACTTGCAAAACTTACGATATTTTCATAAAACATACGTAGTTCTTTATTTATATCCCTATTCATACGTTCTAAATCTGACTGTAAGATATCTCTTTCATTTTCTAAAGTAAATAAAGAAAAATCATTAGTTGATTGGTATGAAATAAAAGCGACAATTGCTATGATTATAATTAAAGTATTAATCATAATTCGTTTACCAATATTTACATTAGCAGCTAGCTTGATAATAAAGTCTTCTAAGATTACTATCAACTTTACTATTTTTTTAAATATAAGTTTGACTGTTTTCCATATAGAACTAAAAATATTTTTTATATTTTTCTGCATATCTAATGCCTCCGTTAAGTAGTGTAATGTTTAAGTAATAGACATTATATTATTTATTTCCAAAAAATAGCAAATGAAATTATTAACATCTTTTTTCTATATTAATTAAATAAGCGAATTTCATAAAAATCATCCTTGATATACAAGGATTTTTGAGGGT